>BOAV01000110.1 GCA_026002045.1 Spirochaetia bacterium
TGATATAATGCAATCCATGTACTTGGCCTTGCCTTTCATCTCCTTTTACGCCATCTGCGCCGCCTTTGGTCCCTTTCTCACCATATTGCTCAAAGATTTAGGCTATTCCCCCTCGGCCATCGGGATTCTGATGGCCGTCAATTCCCTGGCCGGCATTGCCGGACCTTTTATCTTCGGTCACTTTGCGGATGAACACGGACGTTACCGGCCCCCCATGCTGATAGGCCATGCAATTACCCTGCTGATGTTCTTTCCCCTGGCCTATTTTACCAATCCCCTGATTACAGCCATGGTTCTTTTGACCATGTCTCTGGGGTTCAACTCCATCCTGCCCCTGACGGAGGCGATCACCACCATCGGCATTGGGCCGGGGGGCAACTACGGAAAAGTCAGGACCCCCGGTTCCGTCAGTTATATTGCCGTGGCGCTCATCCTTCAGTTTACCCCCCTGCTGCGGCCCAATAACCGGTACAACATCGTAATTTGGTCCGCAGCCCTTACGCTCCTGTCGATGATCATCTACACCCGGATACCCTCCCGGTATACCCATGTCAGCCGTCCCCGTTCGGGATCGGAAAATCAGGCCCTTGGAGCGGCGGGGAAGCAAACCCGCATCTGGACGCCCCTGCTCATCATGGGGCTGCTGATCATCGCCCTGAGCCGGCTCGCCATGTCCGGGGCTTTGAGCTTCTTTTCCCTCTACGTGGTACACGAACTGCACTGGGAAGCCATCGGCATCCTGAACGCCATTGCCGCGACGTCAGAAATACCCTTTATGTTTTTTTCAAAACGGATCATCGACCGCTTCGGCGCCATGAACTGCCTGGCCCTGGGCTGCTTCGGTATGTTTATCCGCCTGGTCCTGCTGGTGCTCTTTCCCACTCCGGCGGGAGCAGTGGCCTCCCAGGCCATGCACTCCCTCAGCTACGGCCTTTTTCATCCGGCGGCCCTGGCCTTTATTTCAAGCTGCGTCCCTCCCCACAAGCGGGCCCTGGGGATGTCCCTGTATCTCGCCATCGGCGGCACCCTGCCAAACCTTCTGGGAAATATTTCCGGTGGCTTTATCGTGGACCACCGGGCTACCGGACTCTGTTCAGCTCGTTTACGATTTTTGCCGTATTGTCCACGGCACTGGCCCTGTTTATCGCTTTAAGGCAGCGAAGGCGATAAACAGGCATAGCCCGACGGGTGTTTTACGTAGGCCAAGCCGCTACTGCGGCGCAGCGTATAGCGTATGTTATGCAAAAAACCTATACTTTCGTATAAGTTTTGTCCCGTAAAAGTGTGATAATCCTTTATCCCATAAAGAATTAGCGTTGCTGATTCGGTCTCACCAATTCTTATGAATTTTGGGGTGTCAGCGGTTGTGACAGCAATATCCCAAAAAGGGGCTTTTATGAGGAATAAAGCGGTGTTTACCGTGTTTGCGCGGAAGTTGGCGACTGGTAAAACGGTGTATTATTACCAGTGTTATGATGAATACGGGAAAAGGCTCAATGCCCATTCGACCGGCAAGGTAAAGAAAACAGAGGCGGTTGCGTATTGCATGGAGTTGTTCAGGGCTGGGGAATTAATACCCCGGATCAGAATTCCATCCTTCGGGGAATACTGCCTGAACTGGTTTGATCCTGAAAAATGCGCATACCTTAAATGGCGGAAACTGTACGGGGAAACGACAAAGACAACGCTTGCCATTTACCGGACTAATCTTGAAAAGCATCTGAAACCTTTTTATGAAAAGATGAACCTTGCGGAAATCACGCCGCTGGCGGTGCAGAACTGGCTTGGGTACATGGCGGGGAAGAATTTCAGCAAGGCGACTATCAACTTAAACCTGGCGGTGCTAAAGATAATGATGGGCGAAGCGGCCCGGCGTGGTTATTTTAAAGCGAACCCGATAGAGAGCGTGAAACCCTTGAAGGCTGAAAACAAGGAGCGGGTGATTTTCACCCTGGACGAAGTGAGGCTGCTATTCCCCGCTGACTGGAACATGGTTTGGGATAATTACCTGGTGTACCTGCTGAACAAGCTGGCGGCCTTTACGGGTATGCGGATAGGGGAACTGCTTGGGCTGCGGTGGGATGATATTCATGTGGATTACATTTCGGTGTGCGGTCAGTATATCCGGGATGGCTACACTGATGTTACCAAAACAAAAGAACACCGGGATGTTCCTGTGTCAAACAAGATGATCCTTGAGCTTTCCCAACTGCGTGAACCGGCCAGCCGGGGGTTCATCTTTTCGGAGGATGGCGGGGAGAAACCGATCAGCCGGACTATTGTGTACAGCGGATTCAAGGCTGCCCTTGGAAGGATAGGCATAGAGAAAGCTGAACGGGAAGAGCGGGGCTTGACGGTGCATTGCTGGCGGCATTTCCTGAACACGACTTTGCGCATGTGTAATATTGCGGACAGCAAGGTACAGCGGGTTACCGGACATAAGACCGTTGAAATGACAGAACACTATACCCATTTCGACACTAAGGCATTTACCGATGTGCGGGAAGTACAGGCAAAGCTCCTGAATGAACCAGAGGCGGCGAGACCCGCCAATAATGCCGATAGCAAGCGGAAACCGAGTAAAGCAAAGAGGGCCGCCAAGAAGGCAAAAAACAGGAAAGCTTCCTAACCTGTTTTAAAAGATAACGTAACAGCAAGCCGCCCCGGGGAAATCCCGGAGCGGCTTTTTTTTGCAAAAAAAACTGCTCAATTCTTAAAAACCTATACTTTCGTATAAGTTTTACCCCGCCGCTCTGTGCCTATTATTTCCCCTGTAATGGAGGCGGGTATGGAGCAGGCCGGGGAGAAAGCGCGGGAAGAATTGATAGCGGCGCAGTTGCCACAAGATAGCGGGCTAATGGAATACCGGGATTTAGCGCGGTATTTAAAAATGACAGAGGGGACTATCCGGCATTGGGTTATGAAAGATGAGGTCCCCTGCTTCAAGATTGGCGCTTCGGTTCGCTTCTCCCGCAGACAAATTGACAAATGGCTCCTTGATAACTACTACCAGGGGCCGCCTACCTACCGGCGGCGGCGCAGCTCGGCGCTTATTGCGGCTACGCCTGACGCAGTACGGGCGATTTGCGAATTGGATTTTGACGAAACGGCGCGGGGAGAATTGATTGCGGCGCAAGGGGAATCGATTGTGGCGGGGGAAAGCAATGACTGACATTGACAGGGTTATTACGGAAACACAAGCGGAGGTGTTGCCCTTTGAGAGTTGGGAGCGGCTGCCGGGGGAAAGTACGGCGGCTTATGCGGCGTTTTGTGCGTACCGGGACTTTGGGCCGGAGCGGAATATCCGCAAGGCAGTTGAGGCGCATTTCCGTAAAGCGGAAATGCCTCTCGACGCATTTATCGCCAAAAAGTACCGACTGTGGCGGGGATGGGCAGCGGCGCATAAGTGGCGGGAGAGGGCTGCTGACTATGACGGTTATGTGGACAAACTGAAACAGGCGGAGAAGCGGAAAACCATTGAGGAACAGGGCAAGGTACATCGGGCTATTACCGGGAAGATGTTACAGGTGGTTGAAAAGAAACTGGACTTGATGGACCCGGCGGAACTGGCACAGGGGGCGGTTACGGATTGGGTGTCTACGGCGATACGGGCGGATCGGGAGGCTGCCGGGCTTGTTACCGGGAAGGACAAGCCGGATGAGCGAACCGATAAGAACGGGCAGATTACGTTCATCCCGGAATTTGAGGGGCTTTAAGTATGACCGTATTCAAGCCGACGAGGGTACAACATCAAGCCTTGGCGCTGGTAAAGGGCGGGGCTAAACATATATTGCTCTTTGGCGGTTCACGGAGCGGCAAGACCACGGTACTGGTGATGGTGATTATCTACCGGGCGATCCGCTTTGCGGGTTCCCGGCATTTGATTTGCCGGTATCGGGCCAAGGATGCCCGGAGTTCGGTACTGCGGGAAACATTATTACCCTGGCTTACCAATACGGTGGGACCTTCACGCTTTACCTACCTTACCCACGAAAGCATGTTTACCCTTTTCAACGGTTCTGAAATATGGATCGGCGGCCTGGGGGACCGGGAACAAGCGGATAAGATTTTGGGGCATGAATACAACACGATTTATTTTAACGAAATATCCCAGCTTGGTTATCTGGCGGTTACTACCGCTTATTCCCGGCTGGCGATGAGGGTTCCAGGCTGCCGCAATCTGTTTCTTTACGACTGCAATCCGGGATCGCCTTTGCATTGGGCTTACAAGATATTCATTCGTAAACAGCAATTCCTGAATGGGGAGCCGCTTCCAAAACCGGAATTGTATGCCTCGATGCTGTTAAACCCGGCGGATAATGTTGAGCATCTGCCTGACGACTATATTTCTGATGTGCTTGACGCTATGCCGGATAAACAGAAAGCACGGTTCCGGGATGGCGCATGGGTAAAGGCGGAAGGCGTTATCTATGAGCTTTTTGACGAGTCCATGATTCTGAAAGCGGCGGATATGCCGGTGCAATATGACAGGATTGCTGCGGGTCAAGACTTTGGGTTAAACATTACGAATGTAAAAATAGGCTGGCTGAATGAAGGTATTTATGTGATCGCCGATTACGGCGCTTTCAACATGACGACTAAATCTTTTAATGAAGAACTAACTGCCCGTGGATGGTTTGATGTGGGGCCTGACAATATGAGCTTCCCGGTCTACTGCGATCCGGCCGGTGGAGAACGTATACAGGAAATTACCGGGGGCGTTAAGGCCAATAACAGCGTTGAGAGCGGTATTGATTTTATCAATGCGAAGATAGAGCGGAAACAATTCTTTGTTTGTGAAAAGTGTACCGGTGTTCTTTCGGAGATATGGGATTACTGCCGGGATGAAGCGGGGGAAATAATAAAAGTAAATGATCATTTTCTTGATGCGCTGCGCTATGCGGTGTTTAGTGATTTGCAACAGGGGGTTATTGCACAATGAACCCCTTTGTCCGATTGATTACCAACTATAAGCGAAATAAATCACACCATCAGATTATGACAGATGTAATAAATGATGACCATTTCCTTGATAATCATGACTGTTATGATAGTTTATATAATGACAGTTACTTACATAACGCATGGGTCAATATTGCGGTAGGTATTCTGGTCCGCAATATCGCACGGGCTTCTTTCATTTTGTTGCGGGAGGGCAATGAGGTGACAAGCGGGCCGTTGTACGAGCTTTTTAGAAGGCCGAATACTTCTACAAGCCGGTACGATTTGTGGAAGGAAACTGCGGCCTGGTGGCACCTCGAAGGGGAAGCCTTCTGGTGGTTTGGCCCCGACTACGGCGGGGGAATCCCGAAGGCGCTGCATATCCTTGACCCGCGAAGGATGCGGCATGAAACAAGCCATGATCTTACCGATAACAAACGGCGCTGGTTTTATCAAACTGATGTCGCCTTAATTCCAATCCTGCCTGATGAGATTATTCACTTTAAGGACTGGAACCCCTGGAATCCTGATCGCGGGGTTAATCCGCTGGTATCGCTGGCCCTTGAACTTGAACAGGATTACTACGCCAATAAAGCAAACAGTCAACTTTTAAAAAACAACGCGATTCCGATGGGGCTCTTAAAGACTGACCAGACTATCAGGCCGGAAGAAGCGGACGCCCTTGAAAAGATGTGGGAAAGTAAATACGGGTCGTTAAAGGCGAACAGGAAGGTTGCGGTACTCGGCAAGGGGACCAGTTTTGAACCGCTTACCTTTACCCCGGAAGTAGTAAAACTATTTGAGTTAAAACGGTGGAACCTCTACACGATCCTTGCAAAGTACGGCATTCCTCCACGGGTAGCAAACATCAACGACAAGACCACATCCCTGTCGGGAAAGGACACCCAGGAACAACACGCCGCTTTCTGGAAGTATACGATCATCCCGATCCTGAAACAATTTGAAAGTATTTTGGAGAGTCAATTCTTTGTACGCTTTGGATTAAAGGAAAGCGGGAAATTTGATCTGCAGGATATTCCTGAATTACAGGAAAGTGAGGATTCCCAAAGTAACCGGGATATTGCGGAGATTAACGCCGGATTAAAGACCATCAATGATGTGCTGAAAGAACGGGGCAAAGATGCGAAGCCCTGGGGCGATAACTGGTATCGGCCCAAGAATTTAATTCCCTATTCTTCTGACTCGGAGAGCGGGGAATGATGAACCGGATTCTGCTTGCCTCACGGGCGAAGCGGCTTGCCACGGCTATCTGGCAGGGTCTTTTCAATCTGAATGAGTGGAATATGGTCTTGGTTGACAACACCGCAGAACTGATTAAGCAGATTAAGCCAAGGTTTTCCTGCCTTGTGCTTATGGAAAGCTGCTTTGCCGGTGTCGCAACTGATGAACTGATTGCGTTTCTTGTTAAAAGATATCGCATGTTGAATATTGCGGTCTGGAACATGGGGCCTTGCAATGACACTGCGGCGGCACGGCTTATTATGGCGGGAGCTGCAAGCTTTGTAAATCTTCGTGATTCTGATGAGCGCGGTATCAACCGGGCCATCAAAACCATATTTGAAGGTAAGCCTTATTATTCGGAAGCTGTCGGCGAAATTATCGATCACAATGGAATGCCGGGGTTCGGCACTGCCTTTACCCGGAGAGAAAAAGAAATAATTAGCCTTGTGGTACGGGGCAAGAACAATAAGGAAATCGCCGACAGCCTGGGGATTAGCCTTGTTACGGTGAAATACCACAAAAGTAATGTGATCCACAAGGCGGGGATAAAAGGGGACAGTCAGCTTTGTCTTTTTGGAATCGGCCAGGGTCTTATTGATCCTGAGAATGAAAATCTGGAATTAGGAGGGATGGAAACAGAATGATGCGCCCGCATACACAGACACGGAGGAGGGAGGGGAAACGCCTGTTCGGTCCCGCTCGGCCCTGCGGGCCTCATTCAAGTGACCTCACAGTCGTTTCCCCTCCCTCCTCCTGTCCGTGGTGGCTCCGCTGTGGGGAAGCGCGGGGTACGGTTAAATAACAATTGAAAGGAGGTAAAGAATAATGATACTGCGGACTAAGAACGGAGAATTTAGGGAAGTGAATGGTGAGGGATTTTTGGAATTCCTGGGGGTAAAAGGTGAGGGGCAGCCGGTTAAGGTATCGTCTGATATTGAATTGATCGCCCCGGCTCCTTTTGCTCTTTCTGATGGGGAAGGCGGCGGCGGTGTGCCGTGGGTGTTCTCAACCTTTGACCTGGACCGCATGAGTGAGCGGATTGATCCGGCGGGTTGGGATTTTTCGTGTTACCTGAAAAATCCAGTGATCCAGTGGGCGCATTGCTTTGATATTCCGGCGATTGGCAGGGCGGAGAATATTGTTGCGGATGACAAGGGGCTGCGGGGGTCCATCATTTTCAACAGTAAAGAATTTGATCCTTTCGGTTGGGGTATCGGGGAACGGGTCAAGGCTAATTATTTCTTTTTCTCTC
>BOAV01000111.1 GCA_026002045.1 Spirochaetia bacterium
GAGCCTGACTGCGGGCTTGCCCGCGCCCACGTTAGGCAAGAGCCGCGTAGCGGATTTTGCCTAACGTGAAAGCTATACGACGTTTTTGCGGTTGCGATAAAGGAAACCGTAGGTTTCCAGCAACCGCGAAAATGTGCCGGAGAAAAAACGCACAAAGGCCAAAGGCCGACTGCGTTTTTTCGTAGGCCAAGCCGCTACCGCGGCGTAGCGTATAGCGTATGTTATGTGCAGTTGGGGCGTACTCCATTATTTCCTATATTATTATTTCAATAATTATTTATTCAAATTGTCTATCCTATAATTAGCCCTAGTTAACTATAATCAAATCTTTATAGCCTAGTTTTGTATATTTTTCCAATAACCATTCCGTATAGTCAGGAATTGATGTTATATGTATGCCATCGCTAAAATGATGTATCATAATTTCAATACCAATGAGCGTATTGTCTATTTTTTTATACGTTTTAAGATAGTAATCGGCTTTCTCTTGATATATCGCGGCTAACTGCTTTTTTTCACCTTCAGTAAACAATGATGTAATGGGGCTAACCTCTATACCTTCTATAACAATATAACCACTACGAGTTAAAAAGGCATCCAATATTATACGATCCAGAATTTCATACGCCCTATCTGTTCTATCACTATATATGGGAGGATCGAATCGTCTAAAATATTCTATCAAAATCGGTTTCACTTCATCAGGTTTTTCCGCAAGTATATTTGTAAACTGCTGAAATTTTATCCCCAAATAGCCGCCATATCTATAGTCGGCAATAAGTTTTTGTATCTGCTGTTCAGGTTCAAGATTTCTAAAATCGGAGTATTCATCGGCATATAAAGAACAAATAAAGAACGAATATAATAAAATTATTCCAATAAGTCTTCCGAATAATTTTTTTCTCATAAAACCTCCATGATTTTATAAGATTATTTTATAATAGTTTTTAATTTTATGCAATATATATTTACATAAATCTTAGCCCCAATTGCACATAACGTGGGCGCGGGTTTGCGCCGTGACGCGGAGGGCAGGCGAAGCCTGACCGTAGCGGCATGGCGTAAACCCGCAGTTAGGCGAAGTCCGCGTAGCGGCGAGCCTGACTGCGGGCTTGCCCGCGCCCACGTTAGGCAAAAGCCGCGTAGCGGATTTTGCCTAACGTGAAAGCTATACGACGTTTTTGCGGTTGCGATAAAGGAAACCGAAGGTTTCCAGCAACCGCAAAAATGTGCCGGAAGAAAAACGCACAAAGGCCGTAGGCCGACTGCGTTTTTTCGTAGGCCAAGCCGCTACTGCGGCGCAGCGTATAGCGTATGTTATACGAAGTTTGAAATGCCCCAGCCGCGAAGCGGCTTTTACTAATGCTTTAGCACCATTATTTTCTACAAAAAACCTGCTACGAAGCGGCGTGCCATGGACGGCACGCCGGGCCTCACTATAGCCAATTGTTTTTAATTTTTATTTTATATACTATTCAGAAAATAATTTATACCATAATTTTTATTCCAATTATTTTTATAATAATTTCCAATAAATGTTTTACCCCATAATAAATAAATAGGGCGGCAATGCCGCCCCACCATATTTTTATGGAATAATCGCCTTTACAATTTCACCCAATGGCCCTTTATCCCCTTTGTTATTTTCCCAACGGGGGCAAATATATAAAGCCTTGCCCCTTTCCGCTTCGTCAAAAGTAAACGTGTAAGGGCTTGCCGTGTCAAAGGCGGATTTTGTTAAGTCCTCCACCGATGACGGCGGATTGTCCAGCAACGCCCACCGCAATTCAACGCCGTGAACGTGGGCGGGTTTGCCCCGCTTCTCGCTTCCGCTGTCCTTAAAATGAACCGATACTTGGCGGATTATGGAACTGTCCAACTCTATTTCGGGAATAGTTGAAGGCGGCGGAACGGGGGTTCTTGTGCCGTCATGCAAAGGCAAGCCCATATTTTCCCTGTCCGCGTCCGTTACATCGGGATTGTAGATCAAATATGCCTTGATAAACGTCCGCAACGCCGCTTTGAGTGCGTCCCGTGTTTCGTTTTTTTCCAAAACGTCCACTTTTCCGCGGTTTGGGTCCTCGGCCTTGTCATAAGCCGTTTGGTAGGCGGTAAGTAAGGTCTGAATGGGCGTAAGTGCTGCCGTTTCCACCTTAAAAGCCGTTAAATGAGCCGCCGCATAGGTTACAAGCGTCTTTGACCATTCCAAAAACGCGCCGTCTGCATGGGGAATGAAGTCTCCAGCCATAGTTTACGCTCCTTTTGGGGGGAATTTTGACAACTCCGCCCATTTTTTGATGTTCTACGAGGTTTTCGTAGTGTTCTACCGAACTTTATGGATATTCTACCATGTTTTAGTAGATGTCTACAAGGCTTTAGTTATGTTCTGCGAAACTTTGGTAGAACACTACGAGACTTTCATAGAAGTCTACCAAACTTCGGTAGTATTCTACGGAACCTTGGTAGAATATCCCTTGACCTGTTGTTTTGGCGTTCAAAAGATATGCGTTTTGCTATATAAGTTTATCCTGTTCATACTTCAAAAGCCGTTCCTCGTAACCGTCTATTTTTTTGTCCAGACGGGCGAGCGTGTCTAAAATCTCTTGCGAGTGTTTTGCAAGCACTTCGCGTTGTTCAACCAGTAGGGCTTTTCGTGCCGGAATGGTTGATACACCTTGCCCCGACAATGACACGTATTCTGTCAATGCTTCTATGGTAATACCAGCATTACGCATACATTTTATGAAGTAAACCCAATTACACTCTTCTTCGCCGTAATCACGGAAACCGCCGCTGTTGCGTTTAACTGGCGGCAATAGCCCTATCCGCTCATAATAACGGAGCGTATCAACGGAAAGGTCATATTTTTTGCCGACCTCTGCAATGGTCATAATAACTGCCTCCTATTCGGGTGTAGTGTTGCACCGTTCAATTATAGTTTGTCATGTGCCTTTCCCAAAACTGCACAGCATTACGAACCCAACCTTCTGCGGAAGTACCAACACCAAGGCCGAAACCATGGGGCGCGTTGGGGAACACATGAAATTCAACGTCAATTCCGACGGCTTTCAGGGCGTTTACCCGCCGTTCCATTGTCCGGGGAGGAGCAATACCGTCCCGCTCTCCCGCAACGGTGAAAGTCGGTGGATCGTTGTTGGTATAATCACTGTGGGCGGTATAGGCTATGACCGCCGTTACGGATTTCGGATAAGCCTTCTCCCCATAAGCCACCGTTCCATAAGACGAAAGACGAGCGGCCATTCGCGCTCCTGCCGATTCGCCCCATAGGGAATAGTCTTTTGTGTTGACTTTCAGTGTGTCCGCGTTTTCAAAAATATAAGCGATAGCCGCCGCCAAATCCTCACAGGCGATCCGCTCCCCACCGATGCGGTATCGGATAACAAAAACATTGTATCCCTGTTCACTTATATCAAGGGCAACGGGAAAGCCTTCATGAAGGGAACCGACAATAGTCCATGCTCCTCCCGGACATATTACCGCAAAAGGAGCGTTGGGCTTACCCCTGAAAAAGAAAAGTCCGGTGTTTTCTTTAGAAGGATCGTTCCGTTTTTGCTCCGGGGTGTAAAAATCGTAGAAGATGGTTTTGCCGCCGTTTACTTCGTCAATCATACGGTTAAGCGCGTCGACCACAAGCGCAGGGTTAATATTGGGATACGGCATAGCCTCGTAGACATTGTTAATCTGGGTAGCATAATAAGCGGTGTTATTATCCCGTGGGAGCAAGCGTTCCCCAAATCCCTTAAACGCCGGATGGTTTACTATGTCAAGCATCGTGTTGTCGGTGGTGAGGTGGGTATTCACGTTCATGATTTTTTCACTTCCCTTGTTTGAGGTTTCCGCCTTGCCGTTACAGGCTGCGTTAAAACTTAATCCAAACGCAAGCAACAAAAATAGGTATCTTTTCATTGTTTCCCCTATCTCACCATTCCAAGTCTGCGAAGCCAGGCGGTTACGTCCCGTTCTGATCTTGCAACGGTGTTTCTTGAAACAGTAAATCCGTCTTTTATCACTGCCTGCGGCTCCAATTTTGTAATTATTTCAATGGTGTTGGCCCACCCGCTGCCGCCGTGAACACAAAAGGGAATGATTGTTTTCCCTGAAAGGTTGTATTCTTCCAAAAAACTCGACACCGCTAAAGGCAACGTATACCACCATATTGGATAGCCCAAGAAAATAGTGTCATACTCCGCCATGTTTCTGACGTGTGTTGAAAGAATAGGGCGGGTGTTGGTTTCCTTTTCCCGTTCGGCATAATCAAGTAATTCCTTGTGCGTTTTAGGATAGGGATTTTGCGTTTGAATCGGGAATAAATCCCCGCCGGTTGTCCGTTGGATTATCTCGGCAACCATTTGTACATTCCCAACTTTCCTGCCGCTGACGATTTGAACGCTCGCACCGGAAACCGCGTCTGTACCGTCCGTGTTTTCAGCATTGCTAAAATACACGACAAGGATTTTCCTTGTTGTATTTTGCCCCTGTGCAAATACCGTGGCACTAGCGAAAAACACCAATACCACTGCCACCATAAAACCCTTCACCATCGTGAAAGAGCATTGTTTAACCATGTAAACCTCCATAAAATTTCTATTGATTAACAATCAATATTATAATATACAGTCTGGAGTTCACTCCAGGTCAAGTGTTTTTTGCATTTTTATGAAAATATTTTACTTTTTTATGGAAAAAATGTTTTATTACATTAGCGGCGGCACGGATGCCGCCGCTTCTTCGTATATTTCAGGTTTTTTGTTGCTTCTTTATAATTCTTTTTCCAATATATTTGGGGCATTTCAAATTTCGTATAACGTGGGCGCGGGTTTGCGCCGTGACGCGGAGGGCAGGCGAAGCCTGACCGTAGCGGCATGGCGTAAACCCGCGCCCACGTTAGGCAAGAGCCGCGTAGCGGATTTTGCCTAACGTGAAAGCTATACGACGTTTTTATGGCCCGAATAAGGAAACCGTAGGTTTCCAGGGCCATAAAAATGTGCCGGAGAAAAACCCCACAAAGGCGCTACTGCGCCGACTGGGGTTTTTCGTAGGTCAAGCCGCTACTGCGGCGCAGCGTATAGCGTATGTTATGTGCTGTTTTGGCGTACACCATAATTATTCTTATAATAATTCTTTATTTATTTTCACATATTCTTCTGCCGTTTGTATTATTATATCCTTTACTTTATAATCTTCCCCATTTCTTGTTATTATGGCTAAAAGATTATTTTCTTTTGCAGTAAAATATTGTAAACCATCTTCAAAATCACTAAATTTTGAATTCAATGACATATCAACAATATTGGTATTTATTGGTAAAACAGTTACTAAAAGTCTTAAATCCTTTAATTGCCGTTTTGCTCCTTCATTGCCTTTAGTCTTCCGTAAAATATAAAAAACATTAGCTAATACTACTGCGGTTGTATATAATTCTATTTTACTATTATAAGCAATGGTAAATAACTCTGCCGCATGATCGTAAAATGGCTTCCTCTGTGCCAATAAATCAAGAATTATATCTGAATCAATGAAAATTTGTTTCTTCATATATCTTCTCTTAAAATATAACGTGCCCGTTCGTCATTTTTGGCAAGATTTTTCAGTTCTTTCTCCGATATAACCCCGCTTAATCTTTCGATTAAAGGCGGATATTTTGGGGGTGGCGTATAATCATAAACCAAATTTTTAAAATAGTCTTCAACCAATTTTGATAGACTTTTATGGTTATTTTCCGCATATTGTTTTGCTGAATTTATAACCATTTGATCCAATTTTAGAGTTAATTTTGTTTCCATAATATATTCATATCCTCCATACGCCTAATAATATCAAAATTTATACGTATTGTCAAGTGTTTTTTCTAATTTTTTGAGAAAATTTTAGCCAAAATTGCACATAACGTGGGCGCGGGTTTGCGCCGTGACGCGGAGGGCAGGCGAAGCCTGACCGTAGCGGCATGGCGTAAACCCGCAGTTAGGCGAAGTCCGCGTAGCGGCGAGCCTGACTGCGGGCTTGCCCGCGCCCACGTTAGGCAAGAGCCGCGTAGCGGATTTTGCCTAACGTGAAAGGTTTGCGACGTTTTTGTTGCCCGAATAAGGGCTTTGCGAAGCAAAGACCAGGGCAACAAAAATGTGGGTGAAGTGAGGCGTGGGAGCCTTTAGGCGACCTAGCCGAACGGAACCCGGAGGGGCTTTAGCCCCGAACCGCAAACCGTATGTTATGTGCCGTTGTTCCGTACCCCATGATTTATTCTATATCCTTTTTACTATTTCTTCATATCATATTCAAAATATTTATATTTATAATTATAATTCTCAAAATTTATTTCCAATAATTTATGGTAATAACTTTCCAAGTGATAATTAAATTTATTCAAAAGTTCCCATTAATCTCTTGGGGTTTAATTCCCCGCCCTTTAGAGCGATTCAACTGGGGGTGTGGGGGGATTTGTTCCCCCACAAAAATAAAGCTTTCAATGAGAAATCTTCAATACCTCGCCCTTTAGGGCGAGGATTATTTATTTTGTTTACATCATCCCATAAATCCTATTGCGTCAATTTGAAATAAAATTCCCTCTCTGAGAAATTTTGTTTCAAATGCTTTCCTGGCAGGATATTTTCCAATAAATCTTTCTTTAATTATATTCGCTAACAAATGTATATCCATAATATCCTTAAATAGACAATCCATTTTTACAACTGATTCTAAATTTAATCCAATTGATTCCAATCTTTTTTCCAAAATATCAAATGCACCATTTATCTGGTTTTCAATTGATTGTCCCTCATTTCCCATACAGTAACTGATAAAAAAATAGTCTCCAGCTTCTACAATTCCAGAATGTGCCCATTCTTCACTTATTTCCATTCTCTTTATTTCTTTCATAATATGTTCCTCCATTTATACTATTATTTATTTTTGAATGTCTTTTGTCAAGTCATTTTTCCATAATTTAAACAAACTTTAGGAACAATGGCACATAACGTGAAAGCTATACGACGTTTTTGCGGTTGCGATAAAGGAAACCGAAGGTTTCCAGCAACCGCAAAAATGTGCCGGAACAAAACCCCATAAAGGGCGAAGCCCGACTGGGGTTTTGTGGAGGCCAAGCCGCTACTGCGGCGCAGCGTATAGCGTATGTTATATGCAGTGGTGCCGTACTCCATTATTGTTATTATATTATTAATAGTTTTTATGACTATCAAGATGTCTCCACAAGATTTTTGTAAGTAATGGTTGTGGTAGAAGAACAGGCACACAAAAGTCGGTCAAAAAGCTGTGGAGCAAAAAACCGCCGGTTCATGCGGAAGCAAAAT
>BOAV01000112.1 GCA_026002045.1 Spirochaetia bacterium
GGCCCCTGAACGTGGGGGAAGCGGAACTGCTCCAGATTATCTGCGCCTACCGCCTCTTTATGCCCTTTGCGGGGATCACCGTCTCCACCCGCGAAACCGCCCGCTTCCGGGATAACGTGGCGGGCATCGCCGCCACCAAAATATCCGCCGGGGTGGACACAGGCATCGGCGGACATTCCGGCACGGCCTCAGGCGACGAACAATTTGAAATCAGCGATGGCCGCAGCGTGGACGAAATCTACCGCATGATCCTTGACCGGGGTTTACAGCCGGTGATGAGCGACTATATGTATGTTTGAAATTATCGCCGTAACAAACCGCCGGCTCTGCATTGGCGGCGAAAAAAATTTTCTGAATCAAATTGAGGCGATAGCCGCCGCAGGTATCAATGCAGTAATACTGCGGGAGAAGGATCTGTCCCCGCAGGAATATGAAGCCCTGGTGAAAGAGGTGTCCCGTATCTGCACTGAAAAAAATGTCCGCTTTATCCCCCACAGTGTTACTGTTGTTGCACAAAACCTTGGCTGCAAATATCTACATTTAACCTGGGACATCTTCAAAGATATTGCGCAATCTCACCCCGCGTCTTCCTCTATTAGTCGTTATCGTGCAGGCGTTTCCGTCCACTCCATTGAAGATGCCCGCTATGCCGCAGAAAAGGGCGCGGCATATCTTATCGCCGGACATGTGTTCGAAACCGACTGCAAGAAAGGCCTTGAGGGGCGGGGCCTGGAATTTTTAAGCGGCGTGTGCGAAGCGGTAAAAATCCCCGTGTACGGCATCGGGGGCATTACCGGCCATAATATCGCCGCGGTTACAAAAACCGGGGCATCCGGGGCCTGCCTGATGTCCTCTCTCATGCAGAGTACCAATCCTGCAGATCTGGTGAGGGGACTTCGGGCCCGGCTTCCGGGTTAACGCCGGTTCAGGGCAGGTCCGCTTCTAAACAGCATCCCGCTTAATTTTTTTCGTGGTCGTCATCTCCATCTCCTTATCCAGGATCGTGGTTTTTTCGATCCGCTGGTAGGGGAGGAGCCGCTGGTTCACTTCGGAGATGATAGCGTTGATGCGGGTTTTGATTACCGCTGCGTCCTTACCCTTGAAGAAGTCCGGACTGGGGTAGACCAGGGCCTCGATCCCCTCGGTCTTCATTTTTTTGTCCAGAACAAAACCACGGATCAATATCTGCTCGATTTCTTCAAAGAGCTGGAACTCGTTTTCGATTTCTTCGGGGTAGACGTTTTTGCCCCCCTCGGTGACGATCATGTTTTTTGCCCGGCCCGTAAGGTAGAGGTAGTTCTCGCTGTCCAGATAGCCCAGGTCCCCGGTCTTGAGGTAGCCATCGGCGGTAAAGGCGGCGGCGGTTTCTTCGGGCATCTCGAAATAGCCCTTCATCACCACCGGGCCCTTCAGGATGACTTCCCCCACGCCCCGCTCATCGGGGTCCAGGATCTTCATGTCCACCTGGGGGATCACCTTGCCCACGCTGGTTTCCTTGTAGTGGTCCACCGGGTTCAGGTTGATGATGGGGCTGGTTTCCGTAAGGCCGTAACCCTGCACAAAGTCGAGCCCTAATTGGTTGTACTTTTTGAATACGCTGGGGGCCAGGGGGCCGCCGCCGCAGATGCAGACCCGCAGGGTTGTTAAGGACGCCGCATCCAATACGGAATGGAACATCTTCTTGCCCGGATTCACCTTAAAGACCTTTTTGATAAATCCCGAAAGGGCCATCAGGCAGGAAATCAATCCGTAGACGATGGGGCCCTTGGCCTTGATCCCCCGGAGCACCCCCGCCAGCACCTTGTTAAAGAGCATGGGCACCGCCAGGAGCATGGTGATCTTCGCTTCCTTTAAATCCTTTAGAATGGCCTTGGTGACCATCCGTTTACCGAATACCACCTCCGCGCCGGTGGAAAGGGACTCGATCAGCACCGCCAGCATGGTGTAGGCGTGGTGGATGGGCAGCAGGGCGTAGAACACATCGGTGTGGAGTACCGGGAAGGGGGTGCCCTGGGCCAGGTAACAGTCGGACACCAGGTTCTGATGGGTCAGCATAACCCCCTTGGGGACACCCATGGTCCCGGATGTAAAGAGGATCGCCGCCAGATCATCTTCCTTTGCCGCTTCGATCTCCGCTTCAGGACCATCCAGATCGTAAATATAGGTTCCCACCCCTTTCCGCAGGGAGATAACTTCCTTTAGTTCGGAATGGCCGACAGCATACCGGGGGTATTTTTCCTCATCCACAAAGAGCAGTTTGACCTTGGCGGTTTTCAGCAGTAAATCGGTTTCTTCATCCTTAAGCTGATAATCAATGGGTACCACCATGGCCCCGGCAAAGAGGATGCCCAGCCAGGCGGCCGCCCACTCGGGGGAATTCTTCCCCGTCACCGCCACCGCGTCACCCTTGCGGATGCCTTTGCTGTGGAGCCAGCGGGCAATCGCTTCAACGATTTTTAGGGATTCCCGGTAGTTCAGGCTGATACGATCCGGTTCGTATATGGTAAGACAGGGCCGCTCCCCATAGCGGGTAACGGTGATCCTGAACATCTCCGGCAGAGTAGGCCACTGCCCGGTAAAGGCCTTTCCCCTGAATTCATCCAAAAAGGCCCAAGGCGTAAATGCAGCGCTCATTAATTCAACCCTCCAAAAATAAAGATCCGGACCCCTCACAGGCCCATCGAATTATCGACCCCGGAACAGGTAAAAAGTTGCATAACTTCTGTTACATTAAACGGATACTTTTGTTACAATCCTATCATGTTTTGTCAAAAAAGAAATCTTTTTTTATGCAGCCTTGCGGTTTTTATGCTTGTTTTTTCATCCTGTACCGCCGGTATTTCCGGCCGGCTTGATACGGGGGGGAAGGGGGAATTTACCCTGTCCGCTTCCCTGGGAAACCGGATGGCGGCCCTGCTTCGTTCCCTTTCAGGCGCCATGAGCGGCGCCGGTGAAGAATTTGCCCTGAACGGGCCGGCCATCGGCCAATCCATGGGGGCGGCGCCGGGGGTGGAGTCGGTTTCCCTGCGTAATACCGGCCCGGTAGCCCTTGAAGGGACAATCAAAATAGCCCAAATAGGGGATTTTCTCGCCATTGCGGGGGGGGAAAAAGCCTTTATCGCCCTTGAAGAAGGGCGCACCGGGGGCAAGCTTACCATAGACCTGGACCGGGAAGCGGGACCGGAGATTCTTTCCCTTGTTTCCGCTGAAATTATCGACTACCTTTCCGCCCTCATGGCCCCTATTGCCACCGGGGAAGTCCTTGCCAGGGCCGAATATCTGGATCTGGTAGCCTCCGTGTACGGTAAAGCCGTGGCGGACGAGATCGACGGGGGCAGCATCCATGCGGCCATCGACTTTCCCGGCCCCGTCAGCGCCATCCGGGGGGGAACCTACCTGGGCAGGCGGGCGTCCTTTGACATCCCCCTGTTGGACCTTTTGGTCCTGGAAAGGCCCCTGAGCTACGAGGTCCAATGGAAATGAGCCCCCGCCGGGGCTTCGTAGATGTGGGATATCCAGCTTGACCGGCCCCCAAACCCACACTATATTGGCATTATGGATGTACGTTGGCTGCAGCGCCTTGAAAATTACAAAAAAGATACCGCCCTTGAATTGGTACATGCTATCATAGTAGATGTTTCGGATTACAACAGTCTGCAAAATGAAAACCTGAAGGATCATATCCGGCGGGTAGGAAAGATAGTGTACGAAGCATGAGTAAGATCACGGATCGGCCTTTCTATAAAAAAATAACGATATGGAAGCAGGGTTCCTCCCACTTGCCTAAATTCCTATGTAGATGTAAAATAATGTATTTACTAACCGATAAAAATTTATCTATATAAAAGATGGGGGTACGTATGGCAGCATCAGGCGCCGTTCTTTCAAAAAAACCGGGTTCACAGGGAGATATCAACTTCCCCAAAGAATTGGTTTCCTTTATCGACGAATGGAAGGTAAAACCCGGTAGTCTTATCATGATCCTGCATAAGACCCAGGAAACCTTTGGGTATATCTCCCGCCCGGCGGCGGAAAAACTGGCCCACTTGACCGGAATTCCCCTGGCGCGGATCTACGGGGTCATCACCTTTTACCACTTCTTCAAGACCACCAAGCCCGGCAAGAACAGGATCTCCGTCTGCCTGGGCACCGCCTGCTACCTCAAGGGCGGTCAGGACCTGATTGAAGAGGCCCGGAGCATCCTGGGCCTTGAAGAGGGGGGCGTCACCGAGGACGGCCTTTTCTCCATCGATCCGGTCCGCTGCGTGGGTTGCTGCGGCCTTGCCCCGGTGATGACCGTGGGGAACGACACCTACGGGAAACTCACCAAGGATCAGCTCCCGGAGATCATTGCCAAGTACCAGAACGCTTAAAACTTATGCTTGGAGTTTTTGAAAAAAACTCCTAAGCAAAAAATCCGGAGGATTTTTTGCATTTCACTTTAAGTGATTTGATTACCGACATCACCCAGAACGGGGCCGAGTCGGGGGCTGACCTACTGGAGCTTGAAGTAGCCGAAACGGATAAGGGGGTCAACGGCAACCCGGAACTCCGTTTTGTGGTACGGGACAACGGCAAGGGGATGAGCCCCGAGGGGCTCAAGCGGGCCATGGACCCCTTTGTGACAGACGGGATTAAACATCCCAACCGCAAAGTGGGCCTGGGGATTCCCTTCCTGATCCAGACTGCGGAGCAGTCCGGGGGCGGCTGGGATATTAAGTCCCAGAAGGCGGGGCTCGAAGGTTTTTTGGGCGAAGGCGGGCACGGCACCACGGTAACCGCCTGGTTTGACATGAGCAATGTGGACACCCCGCCCATCGGGGATATTCCGGGGATGTTCAGGACTATCATCCTGTTTACCGGTCCCGATGAGGTCCATATCGGCCGGAGCCGTAAGGGCGGGGTGGGGAATTTGGCCTACGAGGTCCGTAAATCGGAACTCATTGAGGCCCTGGGGGACCTTGAGGATACCCAGTCCCTGATATTGCTGGATCAGTATTTACGTTCGATGGAAGATGATGATGAAGAAAATAAATAGAGGAGAGAGGAAATATGGCTAAAATGACTTTGGAGGAGCTGCGCTCGCTGCGGGACACCAAGAAGAACGACCTGCGCAAGCGGGACGCCGAGGGCAAGGAGATTCAGGTTATCGTGGGTATGGGTACCTGCGGTATCGCCGCCGGCGCAAAGGTAACCCTGGACGCCTTTATCAACGCCCTGGATGAGGCAAAACTGGTGGACAGCGTGCTGGTCCGCCAGACCGGCTGCATGGGGCTCTGTCATTCGGAGCCTACCGTGGAAGTGATAGTCCCCGGAATGCCCGCGGTCATCTACGGCAATGTTGACGCCGGAGTCGCCAAGGACATTGTGAAAAAGCATTTAGTCGGCAGGGCGCTTCTGGATAACAAAATCCTGGACCGGCCCGCCGTAGATATCAATAGGTTAAAGGGGTAAGCAATGGCGTCGTATAACCACTACATCCTTACCTGCGGCGGAACCGGCTGCGAGTCCAACAAGGGTGATGAAATTTACCGGAACCTGATCGCCTGGGCGGAAAAGATGGGCGTTAAGGATCAGGTACAGATCGTAAAGACCGGCTGTTTCGGCTTCTGTGAACGGGGCCCCATCGTCAAGGTCCTGCCGGAAGATTCCTTCTACGTTGACGTAAAGCCCGAGGACGCTGAGGAAATCATCGCCGAGCAGATACTCAAGGGCCGGGAAGTGCCCCGGCTCCTCTACAAGGGCGAAGGGGAAAAGAAAACCGACAAAGCGGTGGAAGACATCGAATTCTACCAGAAACAGGTCCGGGTGGTGCTGCGGAACTGCGGCGTCATCAACCCTGAAAACATAGATGAATACATCGCCCGTGAAGGCTATACGGGCCTTGAAAAGGTTCTTTTTGAATGGACCCCCGAGCAGCTCATCAACGAGATGAAGATCTCCGGCCTCCGGGGCCGGGGTGGCGCGGGTTTCCCCACCTGGCTCAAGTGGGACCTTACCCGCAAGGCCGAAGGAACCGAAAAATACGTCATCTGTAACGCCGACGAGGGCGATCCCGGCGCCTACATGGACCGGTCCACCATCGAAGGGGACCCCCATTCGGTCATCGAAGGGATGATCACCGCCGGTAAGGCAATCGGCGCCCATCAGGGGTATGTGTATATCCGGGCGGAATACCCCCTCGCTATTGAGCGGCTCAAGATCGCCCTGAATCAGGCACGGGAATACGGCCTTTTAGGCAAAGGCATCCTCGGCTCGGACTTCGATTTCGACATCGAAATCCGGCTTGGCGCGGGGGCCTTTGTCTGCGGCGAGGAAACCGCCCTGATCAAGTCCGTGGAAGGCAACCGGGGTACGCCCGTGCCCAAGCCGCCTTTCCCGGCAAATAAAGGCCTTTGGCAGAAGCCCACGGTTATCAACAACGTGGAAACCCTGGCCAATATCCCGGTTATCACCGCCAAGGGCGGGGCTTGGCTCGCGGCCATCGGCACCGAGAAGTCCAAGGGCACGAAAGTATTCGCCCTGACCGGTAAAGTCAAGAACTCCGGGCTGGTGGAAGTCCCCATGGGGACCACCCTGCGGGAGATCATCTTTGACATCGGCGGCGGCATCAAGGACAAGAAGAAGTTCAAGGGCGTCCAGACCGGCGGCCCCTCAGGCGGTATCCTCACCGAAAAGGTGTTGGACACCCCGATTGACTACGAAAGCCTCACCGCCATGGGCTCCATGATGGGCTCAGGCGGTATGATCGTCATGGACGAGGACGACTGCGTGGTTGACGTGGCCCGGTTCTACATGGACTTCTGCGTGGATGAAAGCTGCGGAAAGTGTTCACCCTGCCGGATTGGGACCACCCAGATCCTCGGCCTTCTGGAAAAAATCACCAACGGCAACGGGCAAGAGAGCGATCTTGAAAAGCTTGAGTCCATCGGCAAGGCCATGACCAAGGCCAGCCTCTGCGCCCTCGGCGGCACTGCGGCGAACCCCACCCTGTCCACGGTAAAGAATTTCCGGGAAGAGTACATGGAGCATATCCATGACAGGAAGTGCCGGGCCGGCAAGTGTAAGAGCCTGCTCCGCTTCCAGATTGATCAGGAAAAATGTATGGGGTGTGGTATTTGCGCAAAACGCTGTCCTGCGGGCTGTATCAGCCAGGCTGCCAACAGCGATAAGAAGCGGCCTCCCTACGAGATTGACCAGTCCAAGTGCGTCAAGTGTGGTGAGTGTTTC
>BOAV01000113.1 GCA_026002045.1 Spirochaetia bacterium
TCGTCAATGAGCCCTGACTTCTGTACCGTGTTCCGCATCCCGGTGATCAAAGTTTTTACCAGAAATGTTTCCAGGGCCTCGCACTGTTCGTAGAGCTTGCTGGTTTTGTCAATTTTTGTTTTATGAGAATTGCTAATGGATGAAGGGGAAGTTTCATCTTCATTCTGCGCCTCTTTTAGCATATCCGCAAAAGAATTATTCCCCGCAGCGTTTCTGCGTACAATACTTAAAGATTCTGCAGAGGATCTGTTCTGATCAAGGTACTGTGCGCCAATGCTTCCTACATCCATCTTATTTATTCCTCATTATCTCTTTAAAGCTGTCGCGGTACCCAGCATGTTGTCGCTGGTCTGTATGGTCTTGGAATTAAACTCGTAAGCTCTTTGGGCCACGATAAGGTCAACCATGGCCTTTACCACGGACACGTTGGACATTTCCAGAAATTTGTGTTCAAGCTGGCCCATGCCCTCGTAGCCGGGGAAGCCGGCGATGGCTTCACCGGAGGCGCCGCTTACCTTGAAAAGATTTTCCCCCACCGCGGTAAGGCCCACGGGGTTGGGAAAACGGTAGAGGTCTATCTGGCCTACGTCAACGGGATCATTCGCATTGATAGCGGGAACCTTGACGCTTACCCTGCCGTCCTTTGCAATCGTAATAGTCTCGGGGAGGAAACCTTCGGGCATGACGATGTCCGGGAGCAGCCAGTACCCCTGGGATGTCACCATGCGGCCGGTTTCATCAACCTTGAAGGAGCCGTTCCGGGTATAGGCATAACTGCCGTCGTAGGTCTGGATGCGGAAGAAGCCCTCCCCCACGATGGCCGCATCGGTGGGAACATCGGTGGACTGGGGCGCGCCCTGGCTGAATATCCGCTGGGTGTCCGCAAGCTTGACGCCGTGGCCCATCTGGATGCCCACGGGGACCACCGTGTCCTCGGTGGCGGGGGTGCCCGCGGTCTTTACGGTCTGGTAGAGGAGGTCCTCAAAATCGGCCCGCTGCATCTTGTAGCCCGTAGTGTTCACGTTTGCAAGGTTATTGGAAATCGTATCGATATTGGCCTGCTGGCCTATCATCCCGGAAGCGCCGGTCCATAAACTTCTAACCATGTTTTAAACTCCTGTATACCTATTAGCCGTTCATTCTAGTAACTTGATTAATCAAAGTGCCCAGCATGGTGTCCCCGCTCTGGATGATTTTCTGGTTTGCCTCGTAGGCGCGATTTATTTCGATCATCCGCACCATCTCTACCACGGGGTCCACATTGGAGGCTTCGGTAAAGCCCTGCACCACACGGGGGCGGCTGCCTTCTTCCATTATTTGCGCAGGGCCGGAAGTATCGCTTTCCCGGTAGAGACTGGAACCCTGTTTTTCAAGGTAACGATCAAGATCGAATTCCACAATTTTGAGGGTGTCCAGGAGGGCGGTTTGTTCCCAGGTGTTGTTTTCCCGGGAGATCATCAAGTCGGGATCATCGGCGTAGGCGGCGTTTATCCATATCCGGCCGTCCTTGTCAATCTGAAAATTGTTGGCCTTTACCTTGATGGGCCCGTTTTCACCCAGCACGGGATAGCCTTCTTTTGTTTCAAGAAAGCCCTCTTTACCAAGCTGAAAGGAGCCGTTCCGGGTATACCGTTCGCCCCAAGGGGTGTCAACCGTGAAGAAACCCTTACCGTCCAGGGCGATGTCGAAATCGCTCTGGGTTTCCTTCATGGCCCCCTGGTCAAAGTTGGTGTAGAGTTCGTTGAGTTCAACCCCCATGCCGAGCTTTCCCATAATGGGGGCCGCATCGGCGGAACCAAAGGGGTGACGGTAGACGCCATCGTCATCGGTACGGCGCAGGAGCAGTTCAGGGAAGGACTTAAACGCCGCCACATCCTTCTTATAGCCATCGGAATCCACGTTGGCCAGGTTATTTGCCACCGTATCAAGCCGCCACTGTTGGGCCCGCATCCCGCTGGCCCCGGTATACCATCCTCTAATCATAGTTATGTATCGGCATCTGAATTTCAAAGATAATGGGCAATCTATTGATTGCCCATTTACGGGAATTCGGGTATGATTTTTTTCAATGACACCTAATACAGGCTCCGGTGTATCCTTAGGCGCCCGAGAGCGCTGGAAGGGACAGGGGGCAATTTTTTGTACAGCTATCCTGTGGAGTACCAGCGGTCTATTCATCAAACTGGTTGACTGGCACCCCGTGGTGATCGCCGGGACGAGGAGCTTTGTGGCCGCCCTTTTCCTGTTGACGGTCCGCCTTGTATTCCCCCCAAAACCGGGGGGCGAAAAAAACAGGCCCCTTCCCCTCTGCGCCGCGGCCGTAATCTCCACCCTTGCCATGATCAGCTTTGTCGTCGCCAACAAGCTTACCTACTCGGCGAACGCCATCATGCTCCAGTACAGCGCCCCTGTCTGGGCCGGCCTTTTGGGCTGGCTTCTGATTAAAGAAAAACCCCATTGGGAACACTGGGGCGCACTGGCCCTGGTGATGGGGGGAATGGCGCTTTTTTTTCGTGACGGGCTCAGCGCGGGCCATCTTTTGGGGGACAGTATCGCCGTACTTTCCGGGATCTGCTTCGGCGCCCATACGGTGGTTTTGCGGATGATGAAAAATGGGAACCCCCGGGATTCCATGCTCCTGGCCCATATACTGAATGCCACCGTCAGCATCCCTTTCATCATTATCTATACCCCGCACCTTACCGCGCCCACGGTTATGCCCATCCTGTTCATGGGGCTCATACAGACAGGCTGCACGGCGATCCTCTTTTCCTACGGGATTAAACGGGTCAGCGCGGTCCAGGCCATGCTCACCGCCATGATTGAACCGGTGCTGAACCCCCTTTGGGTTCTGGCGGTTACCGGGGAAAAACCTTCGGTTTCCGCCCTTACAGGAGGGGGGATCATTATCGCGGCGGTGGCGGCTTCTTCCTATATAGGGAAGCGCCGGGAACTGCGGTGACCGAAAGCACCCGCCGCATTATCGAAATTATCCGCTCGGTTCCGCCGGGGAAGGCTGCATCTTACCGGGACGTTGCCCTGGCGGCGGGGCTTTTCAACGGGGCGCGGCAGGTTGCCCGGATCCTCCACTCCATGTCAAGAACAGAAAAGCTCCCCTGGCACCGGATCATCCGTTCAGACGGACATATCGCCCTTCCTCCGGAATCAGGCGGAGATTTACAGGCGGCGCTTCTGCGGGCCGAGGGGGTTGAGGTGTCAAAAACGCTGCGGGTGGATATGGAAAAATACAGCAAATATTAAAAAATCTTTTATCTCAACTAAAGCATTAAAAAAAATTCCGATAAGAATATATGTTTTCAGAAAAAAACAGCAGAGACATATCTATACATAGACTCCATATTTTCTTGCGGGCAGGCGGTTTATGAGAAAACTGATGATTTTTTTAATGATGATGGGTTTAACGGCATCCCTTGGAACCTGACGATGATCTACCAAGTCATGGCGAACGCTCCTATCTCGCACTTAACCGATGAGGAGCTTACCCGTCTTTTAGAGGAAGCGGCTTTGGCGGAGGATTTGAAAAAGGGACCCGGTCATTGGCTGCACCTGGGCTTCCGCGCGGGACCGTCACTGCGGCTGTATTCTCCTATGAACTATGCCGCCACCATGGGAATCGGCGCCGATATAGGGATGCAGGTGATGGTACAACCGCTGCCCTTCCTGAGGATTCCAGGTACAACCGGCAGCAAACCAGAGGCGAGCCGGGAGGTGATACTGAATCAGTCCTGATTCATAGAATCAGGGCTGATTAGTAAATCAGCATGGCGTCACCGTAACTGAAAAAACGGTAGCCCTCCCGCACCGCCTCGGCATAACTTTCCAGAATGAATTCCCTGTCGGCAAACGCCGATACCAGCATCAACAGCGTCGATTCAGGGGTATGGAAATTGGTAAGAAGAGCATCTACTACTTTAAAAGAATAGCCGGGGTAGATAAAGATCGAAGTACTCCCCTCCCCCCTCCACAGTTTTCCTGTTTCGGTATCCCAGGCCGACTCCAAAGTACGGAGGCTGGTGGTTCCCACGGCAATAATTTTCCGGCCCGCAGCCTTTGCGTTTTCAATGCGGGAGGCGGTTTCATCATCAATGCCGTACACTTCCTCGTGCATTTTGTGCTCCTCAATATTTTCCACACGCACCGGGAGGAAGGTCCCCAGTCCCACATGAAGAGTGACAAAGGCGTTCCCGATCCCCGCCGCACCAAGGCGATCTAAAAGTTCACGGGTAAAGTGAAGCCCTGCGGTGGGCGCCGCAGAGGAGCCGGTGACATCCGCATAGACCGTCTGGTAGCGTTCGCTGTCCGCCGCAGTATCACTGCGTTTAATATAGGGCGGCAGCGGCATGCGGCCGTTTTTATCCAGCCACTCATCATCAATGGGCTTTGCAAATTTCACTATGCGGAACTCCCCGGCGCCGGCCTCGGTCCCGATGATTTCCCCTTCAATCCTGTCCGCAAACACATAACGGCTGCCCGGTCTGCGCCGTTTGGCCCGGTGAACCATGGCGCGCCAAATCGTCCCCGGTTCACCGGCATCCCTTATCTTATTGATGAGAAGAAATTCCACCTGCGCCCCGGTGGCCTGACTTAACCCCAAAAGCCGGGCCTTGCGGACCCGGGAATTGTTAAACACCAAGAGAGGCATCGCCTCTCGAGCGGCCGCATCTTGAAAATATGATGCCAGCAAATCGGGAAGATCCGCCACCATGCGGTGTTCCCGGCTCCGCTTCTCCCGGTCCAGCACCATAAGCCTCGACTGCCCCCGTTCCGCCGGGGGATATTGGGCGATTAAATGCTCGGGAAGTTCGAAAGAAAAATCTTTAGTTCGCATTTTTTCTGCAAGCTCTAAAAGAGCAGTCCCTCAACATTGCCGGTTAGCCTGCCGTTCCGCGGCTCAAGTTTAAGATGTTCGTAGGCAAAACCGGTAACCACCCGGCCCCGGGGGGTACGCTGGATGAGACCCGCCTGGATCAGATAGGGCTCGTAGTAATCCTCCAAAGTATCCACCGATTCACCGATGCTTATGGCCAGGGTTTCCGCGCCCACGGGGCCGCCGTTGTAACGTTCAATGATGATCCGCAAAATTTCACGATCGTGTTTTTCCAACCCCAGGGCATCAATTTCCAGCCGCCTGAGCCCATCTTCCACCACGGGCAGGGTGATGGAGGGCGCCCCCTTAATCTGGGCAAAGTCCCGCATCCGCCGCAGGAGCCGGTTCACCACCCGCGGGGTGCCCCGGGCGGAACGGGCCAGCAGCATTGCCGCGTCATCATCAATATTGATGTTCAGTATCCCTGCGGAACGGCGGACAATGGCCTCCATATCGGCGTTTTCATAAAGGGAAAACCGGCAGGTAATACCGAAGCGGCTCACCAGGGGGCTTGAGACATTTCCCGCCCTGGTGGTGGCCCCCACCAGGGTAAAGGGCTGTATGCCGATTCTGAGTGTCCGGGCTCCCGGCCCCTGGCCGATAACCCAGTCAATCTCATAATCCTCCATGGCGATGTAGAGCATCTCCTCAATGGCGGGCTTAAGCCGGTGAATTTCATCGATAAAAAAAACAGCGTTCCCACTCAGCTTGGTAAGGATACCCACCAGATCCTTTGGTTTATCCAGAGCCGGCGCGGAGGTTTGTACAAATTCCACTCCCAGCTCATGAGCCACCACCTGGGCCAGGGTCGTTTTTCCCAATCCCGGCGGACCGATTAAAAAAAGATGATCCAGACTTTCCTTCCGTTTCTTGGCGGCGGAAATGAACACCCCCAGATTTTCCTTGTTTGTCTTCTGGCCCAAAAATTCTTTAAGGCTCCGGGGACGAAGTGAGGCCTCTTTTTCATCCTCCGCAAGGGGCTTTTCCGGGTGGAGCATTCCCGTGGGGCCGCTTAAAGGGATATCACCTGGCTCGTTAATATTTTTTTTGCTCATTCCGCAGCGCCTATGAACTGCTCAATTCAACGATGGCCTGTTTGAAAAGAAGGGCTTCCTTTTCCGCAGCGCCTATTCCGGATTTTAGACCCGCCTCCGCCTTAGCCAGGGCATCCGCCGCTGAGCGCCTGTCGTAGCCCATCCCCGCCAGGGCTTCCACCAGTTCACTATACGGAGATGCCGCCTGCTGACCGGCCTTTGTTTCCCAGGTCAATTTTCCCTTGAGGGCGAGGATCATCTTCTGGGCGGTCTTCTTTCCCAGCCCCGGCACCGCTTCCAGCCGGCCCAGATCCTCCGTTTCCAAAGCCCGTTCCAGGTCCTCCTGCCCAATCCCCCCCAGAATTTTGATTGCCCCCTTGGGACCGATCCCTTCAACCTTGAGCAGTTCCAGAAAGGTATTCCGCCGCTTTTCATCGGCAAAGCCGTAGAGTTTCATCAGGTCTTCCCGGTGATAAAGCCAGGTAAAAACCTGCCCATCCTCCCCGGCGGCGGGCAGCTTGGCAATATCCGTGGCAGGCAGACTAATCTCCCACTCGATCCCCCCGGTAAGGATATAGACGGTTTCGCTTAATTTTTCGGTAATGGTTCCCCGGATGCTGTTGAACATGATCTGACTATACCACCAAAGGGAATTTTTTTTCTATTATTGCTTGACTTTTCCTGGGAAGTATATTATAGTCTGACTAGTCAGACCAGTATAAGAAACATTGAGATAAGGAAAGGAAACATGAGCACATTACACGAAAGCGATACCTGGCAATTACAGGAGGCAAAGGCAATGTTAAGCGAGGTCATTAAATCGACGGTATCCATGCCCCAGATCATTACGGTTCGGGGTGTAGAAGCGGCGGTGATCCTTTCCATGAAGGATTACCGGAAACTCAAGGGGAAGAAGCCAAGCCTTATTGAGGCGTTCAAAAATCGTCCCTACCCGGAGCTGGAACTTGAAATGCCGCCCCGCCTGGTCGAGGAACCAAGGGAGATTGACTGGTGAAATATTTGCTGGATACCAATGTCCTTTCAGAAATCCAAAAACCAAACCGTAATCCAAAGGTTAATGCGTTCATTGAAAATATAAGCGAAGATGATATCTTTATCAGCGCAGTTTCTGTGGGGGAGATTGTCTTTGGCATAGAAAAATTGCCGAATGGAAAAAAGAAAAATGAACTTTCCTTTTGGCTTTACCGCCAAATACTG
>BOAV01000114.1 GCA_026002045.1 Spirochaetia bacterium
TCCCTAACCCCTCGCCGCGGGAGCACGATCCCGCCGCTTGCGGACCAATGCGCCCGCATCTTCCTTCTGCTCTTTACCGTACTTCATGCCGTTATAGACCCAAACCTTTATGCCGATTGAACCAAAGGTGGTGTGAGCCTCGGCAAAACCATAGTCAATATCCGCCCGCAGGGTGTGCAGGGGGATTCGGCCTTCCTTGGACTCCTCTGTCCGGGACATTTCAGCGCCGCCAAGCCGCCCGGAAAGCCGAATCTTGACACCCTGGGCATTGCCCTTCTTGATGGCGTTGGTGATGGCTTGCTTCATGGTCCGCCTGAATGAGGACCGGGCCAAAAGCTGCCGGGCAACATTTTGCGCGATGATCTGGGCGTTGTTATCAGCGTTGCGGACTTCCTTGATCTTGATCTGGATCTTCTTGGTCACAAGCTTTTGAAGTTCCGCACCGATGAGTTCAATGTTCGCGCCCTTGACCCCGATGATGACACCAGGCCGGGCAGTATGAATGGTAATGGTGATCCGCTGCGGATGCCGGATAATTTCCAGCTCCGCAATGTCGGCGCCCTTGGTTTCGGGCATATCCATAATATAAGACCGGAGCTTGAGGTCCTCGTGGAGGGTATCCGCATATTCACGGGGGTCCACGTACCACCGGGAAGCCCAGGTTTTATTAATGCCAAGCCGTAATCCAATAGGATTTACTTTCTGTCCCACCTTATTCCCCCGCCTTTGCGCTCGAATCATTGATTCGCGAAGTCTCATCAACTACCACGGTGATGTGGCACATCCTTTTCAGAAGCGTATCCGCCCTGCCCCGGGCGCGGAACCAAACCCGTTTCATCCGGGGGCCTTCGTCAACCAAAACATCCCTGACATAAAGCATATCCTCATCAAGCTGCTTGTTCTGGCCAAGCGCATTTGACGCGGCGGATTTTACCGTCTTACGGAGAAGCCGGGCGCCCTTGTGGGGCATGTTTTCAAGCAGGGACATGGCCTCGGGATAGGGCTTGCGCCGTATCAGGTTGGCCACGGGCCTAATCTTGAAAGGTGAAGCGATAAGATACTTGGTTATCGCCTTGTAGCCAGACTTCGCTTGCTTCGTTGCCATATACCTACCTACTATTTTGCGGCTTTCTTGTCCGAGCCGCCGTGTCCCCGGAATATCCGGGTGGGGGCGAACTCGCCAAGCTTATGACCGACAAGGTTTTCCGTAATGTATACGGGAACCCAGGTTTTTCCATTATAGACAGAGATCGTTCCGCCCACCATTTCAGGGATGATGGTAGAACAGCGGGAATAGGTTTTTACCATCTTCCTGTCCCCGGCCTTGCTTATTTCCAGTACCTTCTTGTAGAGGCTCTTCTCAATGAAGGGCCCTTTTTTGATGGACCTTGACACCCTCTGTTCTCCTATTTCTTCTTGCCGCGGCTTACGATAAACCGTGACGAAGGCTTGTGCTTGCTACGGGTTTTATAACCCTTGGTCGGCTGGCCCCAGGGGCTGACCGGATGAATACCCTTGCTCTTTCCTTCACCGCCCCCATGGGGGTGATCCACCGGGTTCATGGCCATACCGCGCACCGTGGGCCGTACCCCGAGCCAGCGCTTCCGCCCGGCCTTGCCAAGGGTTACGTTCATGTGGTCCTCGTTACCCACGGTCCCGATGGTGGCGTAGCATTTCTTGAACACCATGCGCATCTCGCCGGAGGGCAGCTTGAGGGTAACATAGTCCCCCTCTTTCGCCGCAATAAGCGCCCCGGAACCGGCGGAACGGGCCATCTGCCCTCCCCGTCCCAGGGTAAGTTCGATATTGTGAACCGTAAACCCAAGGGGAATATTCTCCAGGGGCAGGGCGTTCCCCGCCTCAATGGGCGCATCGGGGCCGCTCTTGACTGCGGCGCCTGCCACCAGCCCCTTGGGGGCGATGATGTAGCGCTTATCCCCATCAACATAGTGAATCAGGGCGATATTGGCGCTGCGGTTCGGATCGTATTCAATAGTGGCAACCTTTCCGGGTATGCCGATTTTATCCCGCTTAAAGTCAATGGTCCGGTAGAGCCGCTTGTGACCGCCGCCCTGATGCCGGACGCTGATACGGCCATTGGAATCCCTGCCGCCCCTGGCCGGACGGCCCGTGGTAAGGGACTTCTCCGGCGCCGCGCCTTTGGTGAGCTCCGAGTAATCAAGACTGGTCCATTGCCGCATCCCCGCAGTGATGGGCTTATATGTTTTAATTCCCATTTAAATCCCCTACACCCCTTCAAAGAGGCTGATCTTCTCGTCCTTGGGCAGCCTGATGATTGCCTTTTTCCAGGTCGCGGTATAACCGGACCGGTACCGCTGCCGCTTGGGCTTGCCGCCTACCACCATTGTCGTACAGGAAATGGGGTGAACATTGAAAAGCCGGCGAACCGCTTCCTTGATCTGTATCTTGGTGGCCGCAGGATCAACCTTGAAGACATATTTTCCTTCTTCGCGAAGGACATTTGCCTTCTCGGAAAGCACCGGCTCAATAAGAATATTTTCGTACACCGTCATTTTCCGGCCTCCTCTGCCCTGGCCTTGTCAACACTGTAAAAGTCACTGAGGTTCTTGGCGGCGCTTTCCAGCATCAGAACCCGGCGGCCGTAAAAAAGGTCGTGGGCCCGCAGCCGGTTATAGGAAAGGAAACTGAGCCAAGGTATATTGGCGCCGGCCCGCTTTATGGCAGCGTCATTGTCCTTAAGGACCACCACGGTCCGTTCCCCTTCACCGAAATTCTTGAGGAGTCCCGCAAGGTCCTTTGTTTTTCCCGATTCTATTGAAAAATCTTCAACTATTTTTAAATTATCGCTCTGCGCTTTCAAGCTTAAAATGCTCTTTATCGCCAACTGTTTTGCCTTCCGTGGCATGGAATAGGAAAAATCCTTGGGCTTCGGCCCGAATACCGTACCGCCGCCGACCATGATGGGGGACTTTTTATCACCCCGGCGGGCGCGGCCCGTGCCCTTCTGTTTAAAGGGCTTGGCATTGGAACCGTGGATTTCACCCCGGTCGCGGGTACTGGCGGTTCCCTGCCGTTTGTTGGCCAGTTCGTTGTTAATGGCATACCAGATCACATCTTCATTGACCGGAAGGCCGAAAACAGCCTCATCCAGTTCAATAGTCCTGAGTTCCTTGCCATTGATACCATATACTGCACACTTCATTTTTATGCCCTTACTTCTTTACCGCGGCCCGGACAAACACAAGCCTTTTATTCACGCCGGGAACGGCGCCGCGTACCATGATGAGCTGCTTTTCAGTGTCAATCTTGACCACCCTCAGACTCAAAACCGTTACATTCTCCCGGCCCATGCGGCCCGGCAGCTTCATGTTCTTAAAGGTACGGCCGGGATAGGTTGACTGGCCGGTGCCGCCCGGTTCCCGGTGAAATTTTGAACCGTGGGAACGGCGTCCGCCGCTGAAATTCCAGCGCTTGATAACACCCTGAAAGCCCTTACCCTTGCTCACCCCGGACACATCCACATAGCGGATACCCTCAAGCACTTCCACACCCAGGGAATCCCCAACAACGACTTCCTTCTCAAAATCCCGAAATTCCCGCAGCTCTTTCTTGGGGGTGATATTCTCAGGGAATTGCCCCGCATAGGGCTTGCTTACCAAATTCTTTCTTTTCTCGTCCACACCGACGACCACGGCCTTGTAGCCGTCCTTTTCTTCTGTCTTTTGGGCTATGACAATATTCGGATCAACCCGCATAACCGTTACCGGTACCAGGTTACCCTCTTCATCAAAGACCTGCGTCATGCCCACTTTCTTGGCCAAAAGACCCAACATCACTTACTCCAAGGTTATTACTATAACCAAATTGCCACTGCAACCGAACCGCCGCTGCGGTTAAGGCACGCTATCCCCCGGTTTTTAAACCGCGGTCTTGGGACCGTCTGCCTGATGAAAATCCAACGGATTTTACTGCTTTATCTCCACATCCACACCTGCGGGAAGTTCAAGCTTCATTAAAGAATCCATCACTTCCGGGGAGGGACTAATAATATCAATCAACCGTTTATGGGTCCGCATCTCAAACTGTTCGCGGGCCTTCTTGTTCACATGGGGTGAACGAAGCACCGTCACCTTATTGATACGGGTCGGAAGCGGGATAGGGCCGGTGACCTTTGCCCCCGCTTTCTGCACCGTTTGAACGATAGACTTCGCGCTCTGATCGATCAATTCAACATCGAAACCGCGCAACCGCACGCGAATTCGTTCCTTAGCAGCCATTATTCCTCCAGGAATGTTCCGGCGTTTGGGTCTTTTCTTTTGAAAAAACCCAAACGCACTACTAATCAATCAAAGCGTGTTATTCGATGATATCGACAACCTGTCCGGAAGCGACCGTCTTGCCGCCCTCGCGGATAGCAAAACGAAGTCCCTTTTCCATGGCGATGGGGTGGATCAGTTCGCCGATAACCTCGGTATTATCACCGGGCATGACCATTTCTTTCCCTTCGGGAAGTTCAACCGTACCGGTAATGTCGGTGGTGCGGAAGTAGAACTGGGGCCGGTAACCCTTGAAGAAGGGGCTGTGCCGCCCGCCTTCCGCCTGGGACAGACAGTAAATCTGGCCCTTAAACTTGCTGTGAGGGGTGATAGAACCGGGCTTGGCAAGAACCTGACCGCGTTCCACGTCTGTCTTCTCAATACCCCGGAGCAGGGCGCCGATGTTGTCCCCCGCCTGACCTTCGTCAAGGAGCTTGTTGAACATTTCGATACCCGTAATAACGGTCTTTTTGGTGGGCTTTATACCAACGATTTCAATTTCTTCGTTCAGTTTGACCTTACCCCGTTCAACCTTGCCGGTAACAACCGTACCGCGGCCGGAGATCGTAAACACGTCCTCAATAGGCATAAGGAAGGGCTTGTCATCATCGCGGACCGGATCGGGGAAGTAGCTGTCCATGGCGACGAGCAGTTCCTCAATGGACTTGACCGACTCCGGATTATCGGGCTCGCTCATGGCCTTAAAGGCGGAACCCTGGATGATGGGAATTTCGTCACCGGGGAACCCGTTGGCGGTAAGCACATCCTTGATTTCTTCCACGACCAGTTCCAGGAGTTCAGGATCATCAACCAGATCGACCTTGTTGAGGTATACGATCATGTTGGGTACGCCGACCTGACGGGCCAAAATGATATGTTCCCGGGTCTGGGGCATAACCGAGTCAGGGGCGGAAACCACCAGGATTGCGCCGTCCATCTGGGCCGCGCCGGTGATCATGTTCTTGATATAGTCGGCATGTCCGGGACAGTCGATATGGGCATAGTGCCGTTTATCGGACTGATACTCCAGGTGCCGGGTATTAATGGTAATACCCCGGGCTTTTTCCTCCGGCGCATTGTCGATTTCATCGTACTTCATCACCTTGTCGCCGTATTTCTTGGCGCAATACATGGTGATTGCAGCAGAAAGGGTGGTCTTACCATGGTCAACGTGACCAATGGTTCCGACATTCATGTGGATTTTATTCCTGTTGAATTTATCCTTAGCCATTTAGTGTCCTCCTTCAATTTATGGGCACACAAAAAAAGTTTCTCTTACTATGCAAAACCAAAAACCGTGGAATAACATTCCAACGGAAAAGCAGCGTTAATCAATTATGAGTTTAGGGGAAAAAACAGCGGAAAAATGAAGATTTTACCGCATGTCTCGTTCCACCTATCTCATCCCAGCAAACGCTTGATGATCGGTTTGGACCATCGAGACCCCGCACCGGGGTATGGTTGAATAGATTATCCCTCTAAACCTCCCAGACATTGAACCCTAAGGCTCATTCCGCAGTGCGGTTATTACCCGGCCAAAGCCGGGTACATCGTTTCAAAAAACCATTTCAGACCTTTCGGCCAGAACCTACTTAATTCATGGAGTTTTCCAACGGAAAACTCCTTAGATAAAAACCAGAGGTTTTTATCCTACCAGCGATAATGGGCGAATGCCTTATTGGCCTCGGCCATCTTGTGGGTATCTTCCTTTTTCTTAAAGGCGGTACCCGTATTATTATACGCATCCATGAGCTCCGCCGCAAGACGGTCCCCCATGCCATGGCCCGATCTGGCCCGGGCGGCGTTGATAATCCACCGCATACCCAGAGCTTCCCGCCGGGATTCCCGGATTTCCACCGGAACCTGATAGGTAGCGCCCCCAACCCGCCGGGATTTTACCTCGACCTGGGGTTTCACATTATCTATGGCTTTCAAAAAAACTTCAAGGGGTTCCTTGTCGGCCTTTGTCTGGAGGGTCCCAAGGGCCTCATGGACTATCCGCAGCCCAATGGAGCGTTTACCCTGCCACATCATACGGTTTACAAACTTGGAAACCACCACACTGTTGTATTTGGGGTCCGGGAGTATACCCCGGTCCACGGTCTTCTTTTTACGTCCCATCTCTTATTCCTTAAGCCTTGGGCCGCTTGGCGCCGTATTTTGAACGGCTCCGCTTGCGGTCTTCTACGCCCAGGGTATCCTTGGCGCCCCGGATAATATGATAACGGACACCGGGGAGGTCCTTAACACGGCCGCCGCGCACCAGAACCACCGAATGTTCCTGCAAATTGTGGCCGATACCGGGAATATAGGCGGTTACTTCAGTCCCATGGGAAAGCCGCACACGGGCAACCTTCCGCAGAGCCGAATTGGGCTTTTTGGGGGTAACCGTCATAACACGGGTACAAACCCCGCGCTTTTGAGGGCAAGATTGAAGAGCCGGAGACTTCGTTTTGGAGGTAACCTGCTGCCTGCCGAAACGAACCAATTGATTAATTGTAGGCATGAACTAAAAACTCCCTTAAAACCATCAACAAATTACCACTTGCGCTACCTCTATAACACAGGGAAACATACTCTACCAAGCGCCATAAAAAAGATCAAGTGGTTTTCGGATAAATTCGACGATTTTTCCGTGTTTTTTTATATTACCCTGCTTTTTCTAAGATGTGCAAGGAGTGAAAAGGCCGGCCGCGTCCAATGTGCTTGCATTCCTCGAAAAAGCATGATATAGTAATCTTTAAGTACTTACTTTTATGGGGGTTGAATCCGCTTATGAGATCACCTGATTCCTTGTATTGTAA
>BOAV01000115.1 GCA_026002045.1 Spirochaetia bacterium
AGAACCAAGGACGAAATCCAGAGGATTACCAAAAAATACATGAGGGGAAACAGCTTGAGCTGTTCCCTTACCAAAATAAAGCATGAAGGTTAAAGATACCGCAGGGCTTGCCCTGCGGTTATTCATTAGCAAAATATTTGATATTAAATTCAGTGACAAGATTGGAAAATTAAGTCCAACTCAATATGATATAAAAAACATTCTTACTGAAAAATATCAAAATCAAAAAACGAGAGATAATGCAATTGAGGAAGCAATTGAAAATGTTCCTGATGATAGTAAGGATTATGCACGTAATATTTTACAATTATTATATAAAAAAATATTTATTGAGAAAATAATTAGGTATACAGAAGTAACTGATATGAAACAAGACGATGCTCTAGAAATGTTTGTAAGGTTTAATAGCGGAGGAAAATCTTTAAGCAAATCAGATATTACGATGTCAATTTTAGAGGTTTATTGGCCAAGTGCAAAAACGGAATTTGGAAAAATACTCAAAAATTCTTACGAATCATTTGGTACAGACTTTATTATACGTACTGCTTTAATGTTATACGGTGATGTTGTGAAATCTAACATAAATAAAGAATTTGCAGTAACATTGAAAAACGAATGGAAACAATTTGAAAAGGCATTGACTGGTCTAGATGATATGCTTAAAAATATGAAAATTGATGTCAGTCGTTTCAGTAGTAGCTGGAATGTTTTATTACCAATTATTTATTTTATCTATTATAATTCTGAATATAAAAAAAATGTTAAATCGGTGCGATCATATTTGTTGAGAGCTATATTTTTTACCTATTTTCAATCGGGAACAACAAGTAAATTACAGCAAATGAAAAGTAACATCAATGAATATAATTTTGAAATAACAATTGAAATGCTTAATCAAATAAATGATTTAAGGATTACAGAAGGTAAAATTGAGGATATTATTAATTCAGAAAAAGGAAGCAGAGTAGCAGGTGAAGTCCTTTACTATACAAGCCTTGATTGGCTAAATAAAAACTTTAAATATGAACAAGACCATCTTCATCCAGAAAGTGGATTTAAATATAAACCTTCTTCAGTTTCTCCAGAAGAGTTGAAAGAATGGTATGGAATGCGTAATAGGCTCCCCAATCTTCATTTACTTGAAGGAAGAAGTAATGGTAGCAAAAGTGATATGAGACTTATTGATTATTACAATGATATGAATGAGGAGCAACAAACAAGATTTTTTTCTGAAATTATGATTTCTAATAAAATTTCACTTGAATTTAAAGATTTTTCCAAATTTTATGAAACACGTAAAAAAGCTTTAATAGATAAGATTCGTTCATTATTAGAATAATAATTAATTTAAAAAGAAATAATAGTTATATAATTGTGGTGTACGGCGGCACTGCACATAACATACGCTATACGCTGCGCCGCAGTAGCGGCTTGGCCTACGAAAAAACGCAGTCGGCCTTTGGCCTTTGTGCGTTTTTTCTCCGGCACATTTTTGCGGTTGCTGGAAACCTGCGGTTTCCTTTATCGCAACCGCAAAAACGTCGTATAGCTTTCACGTTAGGCAAAATCCGCTACGCGGCTCTTGCCTAACGTGGGCGCGGGCAAGCCCGCAGTCAGGCTCGCCGCTACGCGGACTTCGCCTAACTGCGGGTTTACGCCATGCCGCTACGGTCAGGCTTCGCCTGCCCTCCGCGTCACGGCGCAAACCCGCGCCCACGTTATGTGCAATTTGCCTTGACGATAAGTAAATAATAATATAAAATAAATATATGGTGGAAATATGGAAGTAGACAGTTTTTATTTTTTTTTACTGGTAAAAATATTGCTTATTGTATATATAATATTCAAAATACGTCGGAATAAGAATCTTTATATTCTGATAAAGAAAATAGTGCTGAGAGTAAAATATCTTGGTATCAATGTATTGTATATTGTAGTGCTTGGAATACTTTGTTTTCTTTTTGATATAATATTTTCTACTTCTAAAGAGTGGTATGAAACTGCACTTATGATGTGGGTAAATTTCCTATATGTCAATATGGTTGGATTTATATTATCTGTATTGAAAATAAACAAATTCTTTTTGTCAATATTTGCATTTTTCGTATTATTTTTATTTTTCCTATTTGTTATGTATTATATTACTCCGTTAATAATAAATAATAATTTATATAATGATGAGTACAGAGTAATAATACATAACATTATTTCAGGAATATTAATATATAGTATATATAGAATAGAAGAGGAAATATGTAAAAAGGCAAACTGCACATAACATACGCTATACGCTGCGCCGCAGTAGCGGCTTGGCCTCCACAAAACCCCAGTCGGGCTTCGCCCTTTGTGGGGTTTTGTTCCGGCACATTTTTGCGGTTGCTGGAAACCTACGGTTTCCTTTATCGCAACCGCAAAAACGTCGTATAGCTTTCACGTTATGTGCAATTGGGCAATAACTATTTTGTAAAATAATTGACATAAAATACATTAAACTATATAATGGAATAGATGGGAGTATTTTTATGATTTCACGTATAATAGACAAAATATTTATTGGAATACTCGTAATATTTTTACTACCATTTGTATTTGATATATTTACGTCTTTCGATATAAAACATCAAATAATAAAAAATATTATATATTTTGGTATAATAATTTTAACAGGGCTTAATATAGTTAAAATTATTCTTATAAAAAATAAACAAAAGAGGCATATAATATTTATTTTATTTCTTATAATTATTTTTATTAGTGAAATGATTTTAACTATTTTATATTTAAATGATACATGGAAAACACAAACAAGATTATATGAAAACAATCATTTGAAAAATTATTTTATTGAATTACAAATGCAAGATATAGGTAATTTTGGTTATAGAAGTAGAAAAGTTAAAGTGATATATTTAACCAAATATTTTATGATAATAAATCCTGCAAAGGAAAATTATGAAGAGAAACTAGAATGGAAAAAAATTAACATGGACATAAATGAAATGGGATTAGAACAATGGTAAATAATATATGTAAAAATTGCCCAACTGCACATAACATACGCTATACGCTATACGCTGCGCCGCAGTAGCGGCTTGGCCTACGAAAAACCCCAGTCGGGCTTCGCCCTTTGTGGGGTTTTTCTCCGGCACATTTTTGCGGTTGCTGGAAACCTACGGTTTCCTTTATCGCAACCGCAAAAACGTCGTATAGCTTTCACGTTATGTGCAATTATGCTTGACATCTATTGGATAATATGATAATAAGATTAAATAAAGGAGAATAGCATGTTAGAAGTAATGATATCCGTAATAGCTGGGTTATCCACACTAGTAGGTGGATTAATATCTCTTTACTTTTCAAAAAAAGACAATAAAGCGAAGGATATAAATGTTGAAAATATAATATTAAAACGTACTCAGAATCAAAATGAAATTGATAAACTAATTGATGATAAGGTAAAATCACTAGAGAAAAGTGATGAAAAACCACAAAATGTTGATACACGTGAAGTTGAACTTATGTTTTTATCGTTAAAAGATGATTTAAATAAACGAAACGCCAATGAAATTAGTGCGGAAAATACTCTTATAACAAATTTTTATGAACAAGGGTTGTCTCAATCAAAAATTATATTTTTCTTTAGTATAATAGCAGCATCTATAGGTTTTGCTTTTATTATATTCTATATAATAATATCTGCTAAGGACAAAAATGTGCTTCAATTAGTAAATATAATTCCAGGAATTGTGATAGATTCAATAGCATATTTATTCATTCGACACGCTACTGAAATTAGAAATCGAGCATCAGACCTTCTCGATAAATTACGTTTAGATAATCAAAGGCAGAAAGCGCTTGAATTAGTGGAGAAAATATCAAATGATAGATTAAAAGATTTAATGTTAGCACAAATATCAATAAATACTTCAGGTGTTAATACCACAGCTGATGATTTTGGTAAAATAGTATCGCTAATATATACTGAAAACAAAAATGATGAGAATTTTGAAAGCAAGCATAACTGCACATAACATACGCTATACGCTGCGCCGCAGTAGCGGCTTGGCCTACGAAAAACCCCAGTCGGCGCAGTAGCGCCTTTGTGGGGTTTTTCTCCGGCACATTTTTATGGCCCTGGAAACCTACGGTTTCCTTATTCGGGCCATAAAAACGTCGTATAGCTTTCACGTTATGTGCAATACGCCCTAAAATTAGTTGAAAATAATTGACAAATAATAAAAATAAGTATAAAATAAATAATATGAAAAAATGCAGTCTTTTTGTTTTCTTAACGTGTATTCTTGCGGGCAACCTGTCGGCAAATGGTATAGCTGATGTAAGTTTCTACCCGAGTCCAGATCCTCAGATTGAGCTCCCCCGTGAGCTAGTAGGAGTTTTTAAATTTGTATATGAATATCCCAATGCTTTTGATTATCTTGTTTTTGGATTTATAGAAATATACGAAGACAACAAGTATTGGTGGCGTGGTGTCGACTCTGGACAGGAATGGGGGTACGTAATAGAAGAGAAAGGCGATTATTATTTTTTCCCACTTGGTAGTGGGTCATATCCGAGTAAGGAGGGATATTATATTGACGAAAAGACAAAAATAACATTGATTGAAAATGGTTTTTCTTTTATTGGCAGTAAGAGAGCCCATAATTTAGAATTTGTTACGGTTAGAAGTGATCTGGAAAGTGAGAAGGTGGAGAGGGAAAAATACAGAGAGAGGATAAAAGATAGGAGGATGCAATAATATAAATCATAAAAAAATAATATAATAATGGAGTACGGGCGTACTGCACATAACATACGCTATACGCTGCGCCGCAGTAGCGGCTTGGCCTACGAAAAAACGCAGTCGGCCTATGGCCTTTGTGCGTTTTTTCTCCGGCACATTTTTGCAGTTGCTGGAAACCTGCGGTTTCCTTTATCGCAACCGCAAAAACGTCGTATAGCTTTCACGTTAGGTGCAATATTTTTGAATTGGTTGAAAAATATATTGACAAAAATAAAGAAGTGAATTAAAATTATTTTTAGTTATAGTCTTTTGTATGAATATTTTGAACATTTATGCCAATGGCGGGGTAGAAAAAGATAGTAAAAATACTTTGAATAAGGACAAAAATGAAACTAAAAAAGCCGAAAAGGCAGACGGTTGTGGTGCTGGGGATTGTTTTGCTTTACATAGGGCTGCGTTTCCCCTTTGTTTATTACGATGGCGAAGCGATATGGACTGTCTGCTTTGAGCCTTTGAACGAGATATTTGCAGGAGATATAAAAGGGTATATACTGGGACGGTACACACTAGAAACCCAGTACGGTGATATCACCATAAAACCATTTTGCTCATTTCAAGCTCATGACCATCGGATAGACTATATATCCGCCACTGATTTTTATGAAGGCAGGGCCGAGCACAACCTTGTTTTTTTAGAAAACAAAATAGATGAATTTGCCAGCATTTCATTCTATTACCGTAATATCGAAAGGATAACTGTTGAACAGGAGTTTAATCTCGATAAATACTCATTTGGCATTGAAAAAATCTGGGTACAATGTAACATTAGCAGAGCCAATTATGGAACAATAACTTTTACGGTGAGCCAATTTCCAGAACGGATTATCCTTTCCGATGGGTCGGAAGTAGAAATCGTGAAAGATACGGTAGGAACCAGAGAAGTGGGAATAGTCACGGATAACTGGTATTTTGATTTACGGCCTGATGGTTTGTGGACTATGCGGGGAATTAGAGATTCTAATTATGCAATTGTAAAACTGCCCGGCGAAACAGAGGGGCAGAGATACACATCTATAACCTTCGAGGAAAACTGGGGGAATTTTGTTGACGGAGAACTCCCTGACGGAAGGTCGGCAAGCGAGAAAAGTGCTGAAATGCTCCGCAAAATTGAATGGGGCCTGGAAATGTATAAAAAACTGAATTCTATTGACTAGAATTATATAAGGCAAAAATACTGCACCTAACATACGCTATACGCTGCGCCGCAGTAGCGGCTTGGCCTACGAAAAAACGCAGTCGGCCTTTGGCCTTTGTGCGTTTTTTCTCCGGCACATTTTTGCGGTTGCTGGAAACCTTCGGTTTCCTTTATCGCAACCGCAAAAACGTCGTATAGCTTTCACGTTATGTGAAATGGGGGCTAAAATTTGTTGAAAAGAACAAAATAATATTGAAAAAAAAATAAAAATAATGTATAATCTTTTTATGCTAAAAATTGAGAATATTGTCCAGGAAGCTATAGACACTAAGCTTGAGTTAGATTATTATACTCCTATTTCGGTAAGTTTTTTGAATAATGGTGATAACATTCCTGGAAAATTTTATTATAGATATATAAATGAAAATTATTCATTTATAGAAATAGCTATCAATTCTTTAAACGGGAAAATTATTAATGTTATTACTATCTCAATTAATGATATTGATGAATTGACTAATAAGCAATCTACTGAACTGGATACGCCGATTCAGTATGGAAACCCGATTTTGAATTTGGATGATTTTATCGAAGAACCATTTTATATTTCGTATAACTGTAATTATAAATTCTTAAAATCAAATAACAATTTATATTTTACAGATATTAACAACAAAGTTGAAAGACGAATAAGATTTCGGCATTTAGATTTATTGTTAAATAGTCTCAATGATCTTATTGGTTTTTGTTTTAGAGGATTTGCAAATCGAAACTGGAATGAGATAAATAAGAATATTAAGTGTAAAACGATTATACATAAAAAATATTATAAGGAAAATAAATAATGGTGTACGCCCCCACTTCACATAACATACGCTATACGCTGCGCCGCAGTAGCGGCTTGGCCTACGAAAAAACGCAGTCGGCCCTTGGCCTTTGTGCGTTTTTTCTCCGGCACATTTTTGCGGTTGCTGGAAACCTACGGTTTCC
>BOAV01000116.1 GCA_026002045.1 Spirochaetia bacterium
CAAAAAATAATATGTAATTAATAAATATCGCCGTATCATAGTAATAGCCAATTCCCGCAAAGAGGATAGTTAGGCAGAGGGCTATTACTTTGGTATCCTTTTGATTTTTAAATATAACAAAAAATACGATCCCGCCGCCGCAATACCTGCAATTACCAACTGAATAACCATACTACCAAATCCCGGATCAAGGTACATAATTTTTCTCCTTATATTCTCCAGCAATATAATTATGGATGTGTTTCCAATAATTCATAATTAGGGCCCACATACCGGTTAACCAAAACACGAGTAATATTAAGCGGATCAAGAGGCGCTTCCAGACCGCCCCATTTTTCCGGTATGCGTACCGCACTCATCGTATTATTTTGCATTAGGCGAACAGTATCCGCAGTACCCCCATCGGCAAGCATCTGCGCCCGCGTCAATTCATTATGCAATCCGTGATCTGCTTGTATTACGATTATTGCGCCTGGATCATTTTCAATGATCAAGTCAACGATATGGACAATTACTTCCCTGGTAAAACGGTGTTGGGGAGGGTAATTGTAAGGGTTATTAACTTCTTTTTCTGTTCTATCGGTATATGATATACCATCTTCTTTAAGAATAAAAGGCACATGCGCTTTCAGATCATGTATAATAGTTATATGTGGTTCAGGCTGTGAGAATATTTCAGCTAGGGCATCTATATGCCAGGTATCGTCTCTCACAGCACCTCTTGGATATGCATTCCCGTAGATCAAATATCTATCAATACTGTGCATGGGTATTTTTGTTAGTTCCAACTGATTCCTTGCTGATTTGAGTAATATAGGATATATATATTGATTAATTAGAACACTTGGAATAGCCGTCTTACTCACAAGTTCAAACAAATCTTCTATTTGCATAAATTTCAGACCTGATTCAAAAGCATCTGGGCTTCTGCTTTTTAGTTCTTGTTCGGCAAAATAAAAGTGTGTAGTTATAGGATAAAAATATCTGCCAAAATTTAATGCAATAGTATTTGTTTGATATCCTTTGGCATTAAAAGCAAATATCAATTCATTATTTAACCTTGCAGTGACCGTATCTAAACCATTTAATGAATTTAATAATGATTCATAATTTTGTAAATCAGCTATTGCCAATAAAGGCATCATAGTTGCATCATAATAGTGAGGGCTCATTAAAGCAGGAATACTTCTCATAGTCATATGACCTATTTCGAACTGTGCATCCCTATTAACAAGAAAGCCACGTTCAGTTAATTTTAATTCAAATTTCAGTTGCGGATCGCCAAAAATTTCCTCCATAGCTTTAAATCCAAGCATACCGTCCATGAAAAACCAATAAATATTTGGGCTTGGACTGTTGACATCCACAATAAAGTTATTTGCAAAATCAGGATCGAAATAATTAATTGTTTTACTTGTTACCATTGAAAAAGTAGCGGGAATAAAATTCAGCAGAAAGATAACACTTTCAAATACTGCAATTATTTCATAAAATTCCTTCTTCTTTAACCTGTACCCAAAATAAAATGTGATAAATAACAATAAAATAACAGGTACTGCTATTATTGAGAGACGAAACAATCTATTTAAGCTAATAATTTTGGGCAGCAATATTGTATACACAGGCATAACAGTAAAAAAGAGTATCCATAAAACGATACCCGTCAACGCCGCCGCCTGAGGCGACTTTCCCAAACGGGCCACAATCCAATATAATACAGCTCCGCCAAGCGCAAACACCATGGCTGCAATGAGTACGTGCCAATAATTCAGATAGCCTGAATTTCTTCCATAGAAATAAAACATAAAGATAAAAGGCGGCATAATGGAAACAAGTAAATATAACAAATTATTGGATTTTTTCATAAATACCTGGACAAAACATCCCTGTTAATTATGGATCGTTCTTTGTCACAGAACCATCCCCATTTATTAAAATATTTGATTGCAGAATATATATGCCTCAAGAACATTTTTGTTGTTTTGTATGATTCCCTTGCATGTATATGTACAACTGAAACTTCAGGATAATAAACGGTTTCTCCCAATCTATACAATCTGCGAACCAGGTCCAGGTCCTCACAATATAAAAAAAAACTTTCGTCAAAATATAATTCATTATTTTTTATGACATTCAGGCGCAAAAACATAAAACATCCTGATAAAGACGGAACATTCAAAACTTCATTATAATTACAGTTTTTCAGTATATATCTATCATTTATCTTTTTAAAGAAAGGAATCATCGGCATAAATCTTCGCAGGATTAAATCAAACGGAGTCGGAAGCAGCTTGCATAAATACTGTGTTTCATTACAAGCATTAACAATCCTTGGCATTAATTCAACCACATTTTCATTTTTATCCATATAATCATTAATTTTATCAATAATATTGCTATCAAAAACTAAATCAGGATTCAAAACCAGGTGATATTTTGAGCCTTCATTAATAGCCATTTTTATTGCCAGGTTATGGGCGGCGCCAAAACCTATGTTTTTACCCAAAAAGTAATATCTAATATTATGGTTACTAAAGCTATAATCGGCGTTTTGTATTTTAGAATTATCGATAATAAATAACGATCTTTTTTCGGAGGGACAATAGGAATTTATTACATCAAGTAATTGATTATAGTCAGTATTAAACAAAACTATGGAGGCAGATATTTTATCGGTCATTTGTCTTTTTTATTTCTTAAAATACGTGTTTTAAGGCATTGGAAAATAAATCTATACCCCAACTGTTTTCTTTTTATGAGCATCAATGGCCCATCAAAGTATCCATGCCAGCCGATGAATCCATTTTGCTGCATTCTATCAATAATAATCCCTATGAAAGGCGTCCTGGTTGCATATTTCCAGAATAATTCGCAAAATGGCATATTTACGGTATTAACCCAGGGTTTAAGTAACCCCAAAAAATGATAAATTTTGATATTTTTTTGCGCATTCAGGTATTCCTTTTTTAAATAGTCCGGGAAATATGCGGCCCGTTCATCTTCTGTAAAATCCCATTCCATGGGCAGCAGCAGTGTTTTCTTATCACATATTTCGTTAAGAATATCCTGATCCGCATACTGCCATTCCTGGAAAACTGCCAGCTTTAACAGTTCTTCTGTAGTAAATTCTTTTCGAAACTTTTTTATATTTATTACAAGCATACCCGTAATAAAACAATCGTCTATGTTTGATATTTTTAAAGACAATAAACGATCCGTTGATTTAGTATGTTTTCCCTGCCCCCCCCCGCCGGCAGCATAATAGGGAGCAATTCCGGTAATATCACGGGAAGAGGCTAAAAGATTATCCCCCAGCTCTGTTTCATATAATTCAGCAATATCTGCCAAACAAATCATATCTCCATCAAGATATAATATTTTATCCAATGTGGAAAAAATCTCCGGAATTAATAAGCGAAAATATGCTTCTTTGGGGAAATTGCCCTTTACAAAACTATATCCGTCAATATATTTGGAAACATTTATAAACTCGATTGAAAAGTTTTTAAATGAGTTTATTTCTTCTTTCAAAAGTTCAATGGTGTCATTTTTTATATCCTGATGCAAAAAATAAATTTTATATGTTTTTTTATTGTTTGAATGTTCCAGAACGGACTGAAGCGTAACAGCCGTATAGGGAGCATAATAATCATTGGGTGTAAAAACAATATGTATTATTTGATCATTGATATCCATCAGGGTCTCCTTTTCTCGCAGCCATATTTACAGCGCATCAACAAGATAATTATTTTCGTATTGTCCTTTAAAGAGATTTGCATTTTTTTCTTTTTCCGTCGAAGAAAGATTGGGAAAATTTACTATTTTATCACGGTATTCTTCCGGTAAATTTGCTAAAATAGATAACTCCTTTATTGAAGGCAGGCCTTCAAAGGCAATTTCCGTTCCAATTACCGGTGTTCCTGTCGTAAAAGCGTCTATTACCTTTATTTTTACCCCGGCGCCTGTAAAGAGAGGCGCAATAACAGCCCTGGAGCGATAAATAACATCAAGCGGCTTTTCGACAAACCCCGGATAATCAATGTTTTTATATTTATGATATTTATTTTCTAATTTTTTTGGTAAACCCGCGCCAATAATATGAAAATTTATTTCTTTGTCCGCCGGAATTAACGGCATTACATTCTCAATAAACCAATTGAGACCATTTGCATTTTCTTTTCTCGACCAAAGGCCAAAAAACAAGAAATCATTTTTGACTTCATCAATATTATAAAAGGTAAAATCAGGAATACGCTCATGTACAAAACAAGAATTATGATTATAAATATTTTTTACTATATCTGCATCTTTTTGCGATAAAACAAATATTTTATTTACACTATCAAGTATTTTTTTTTCCGTCTTTTTCACCCATCCCCTAAATAAAACATCTTTCCTTGAAAATTTCTGATACAGAATATCATGGCATCGGATTACTTTATAAGGATGCTCAAGGAATAAGGAATATAACCCCGCCTGGGTAAAATCAAAAAAAAGTATATCATAAAGATTGATTATACTTTTCAGGTAATTCAAAATATGTTTATTAAAACGCCTGGTGAATATGGGATGGTGTTTAATCTCCCTTAGACTATTGACATTACCGGCTTTAAATGAAGTAATAGAAACTGCTTTCAAGCTGCTATCAATAACATGATTTTTGTAACTAAAATAAACTGCATCAACTAAATATTTTTCTGATAATTCTTTTATCAAATTCCGGGTAAGCACCTGACCGCCGCTTTGGTCATTGGGCGGGAATGCGGTAATAAATAATATTCTTTTCATCGAAAAATATCACTATATCCGTTTATAAAATAATGGAAAAACGTATAAGAACCATCAGATGCCTTATCCTTCCATTTCCTTTTATAGGATAATTTAAATACTTTCGTATCTCCGAGCAGCATTTTTCTTGCAATGATTTCATTAAACTTATTGTTCATAGCATGGAATAATTTATGTAATCCAATGTTATTATAAGGAATATTATCGATTTGTTTTTTTACATCCGGCAATTTTTCATATGCAATATGTATAATATAATCTATTAGAAGATAATCTATAAAAATACCATCCCTTTTTTCGTATTCAAAAAAGAAATCCCTTAGAAAACAGAACAAAATATTGTTTAAAGAATTTGTACCTAAAAATGACCCTGTCCATCTGTAATGTGAAATACAAACCATTCTCCTGTGCCATGGCTCAGGCTGTCTTCCTGCAGAAAAAATCGGATAAGAAAAATATTCTTCCGGTATATCCTGTGAAAAATAAAATGTTGAATCGACCCATAGTCCGCCATAACAAGCCAATAATGCGGCACGTAATATATCAGAAAAACCGGTACGTGTTATAATACCATTATTAACATTGTCCATAATAGAATCAGGCATACTAACAAATTCATTTATATTTTTTTCTGATATTATTATGACAGGATGGTTTCCTGCATGATTTCGAATGCTGTTAATACATTTTTTTACAACGACCGGGGCAAATTCTTCACCCTGCAGCCAACACACCCATATCGGAGGCAGTTTGAATTTTGGAACATCTTCTTTATACTTACCATACCAGTTCGCTATAAAATCAGAATAATGCCTGTATAAATAGTCAAGTATAAGATTGTCTTTTAAAGAAAAAAACAATCTTGAAAATACAAACAGGTTTAATTTCGTAAATCCTTTGCCAAGAAACGACAATACTGATGATATGTTTTTTAAGGTCCCGCTTTTCATGGAATTATTAACACACAATCTTATTTTTTTTGAAATTTATATGAAAAGAGGCCGCAAAAAATAATATGTAATTAATAAATATCGCCGTATCATAGTAATAGCCAATTCCCGCAAAGAGGATAGTTAGGCAGAGGGCTATTACTTTGGTATCCTTTTGATTTTTAAATATAACAAAAAATACATAGAAGTAATAAAGCAGACCTATAATCCCGCGTCCCAATATAATTCCTGACCAGTCAGATTCAATAGACCAATCGGCATCCACCGAAGTATCATTCACATTACTTTTTAATCCTGAATACCGGAATCTCGCGCCGGTTAATGCCGGGGCCCCTCCTAACAACATATTTAATACCGTTTTATCAGTCATCCATATCCTGGGTATGTATGTAAAATATTCCAGCCGGCGTTTTTCGTGTTTACTGGTACTGGTAAAGGTCCTGGTAAAATCAATAACATTTGGAAGCAAAATCACCGAAATAATAACAATTAAAAATATCCACGACCTTTTTTCTTTAGTTGCGGTAAAATATTTATAACCATAATAAGCACAACCAGCCAGAAGCCCAACCTGACCGCTGCGGGAGCCTGAATAATATAATAAAATTAATATACATATTTTAATGATTTTATTATTAAACAGGAAAAAACCGGTTGCGCAAAAAATACCAAGCATATACGGGTCCCATATAAGTCCTGATATTCTTCCTGAAAAAATTATATTATTATATTTTACACCCAGCAACGGATATACTATACTGTTAATGCTTATTGCGGATATTTTATATAATAACAGCTCTGCTCCCGCATATAAATAATTGACAATCAGGGCGATTTTATATCCTGTGAAAAAAGAATATGCCTCATTGTCATCCGCCTTTTTCAGAAAAGCAAAAAACAGCAGATATATATACATGCCTGCTATGAAATTCTTATAAAAGAATTCCATCGAATATACTACGGAAAGAAATAATGCAAAAATATAAATGACGTATTTTCCGAGAAGTACGGTGC
>BOAV01000117.1 GCA_026002045.1 Spirochaetia bacterium
GGGCGGAACCGGTCAGGGCGAAGGGCTCTACGACATTTTCCAAAGAGAGTGATGCACCGGATCGGGCCAACGGATGGGATTCACTGTCCTCAGCGAAAAGGCCAGGCTGCCCAAGCTGCCCCCCGGGCACGGTTCCCCTTCGTATATGGTCAGGCAGTACTTCAACTGTGCACACCTCATCCAGAATTGAAAAAAGCCCCTCCAGGGAGCCATCGTAAACACGCTCGATCATGAAATTTACCCCCTAGAAACACTATACATAAATTTAGTAGTTTTGACAAGAAGATTTGTACACAGATTGAACAGGGGCCGGTTTGTTTGCTATACTCTGAACCGGGGAAATATTATGGTTAAGAACTTTTTGTCATTGTTAATTGTATTCCATTTCACATTATTATGCAGCCATGTATTTGCCGGGACTATTTATATTCCAAAATCTGATTTTGATTTTGAAGATATAAATATTGAAATTGATGAAAACCTGACACGGGCTATCGGGAAAATGGGGTATGAATTCGTAGACTTTTCAGAAATTGATGTGAGAACTTTTTTGATAGAGGAAGGTTTGTTTGATTCCTTTGTTGAAGCTTTAGGCAATATGAATGACAGCCCGCAGTTCATAATGACAGAAACCGGTTTATCCGGACAAACATACATCATATCGGAAGTATATTTTGATGACACCGATATTTTTACCTGTCTGGCTGTGCATGAATTTGCACCGGTGGTTTTTGACGAAAGTACTCTGGGTAAAACAAATATGTTTTATTGGGTTATTGATAATATATTCGTGTTAATTGTTTTTGCAATGCTTGCCGCAATTACTGTTTTATTCATAAAGTTTGTATTTCCGCTTTTAAAGGCAGGGTCTGCCGCAAACGCTGCGGAATCAAGCCTTGAAGAACACGCATCACAAACAAAATGGTGGAAGCGCGAGTTTAACTGGAAAAGAGAAAAAAACGGGCTGTCAATCAGGTTTGCAAATGGCATATTTTGGGCGCTTATACTGGCCGACATAATTATTTTGGGAAGTATCGTTTATTCAGGAATTACAACATATACTGTTCAGAAGTTAATACCATCGTTCAGCGGAACACGGGAGGAAATTGAAATCCTGGCCGCCGATTATATTGCGGAAAATATAACATACGAAGAAGGGGTGCATGGCGATATATCAATGGGATATATCGTTTATTTATTCCGGATTATCCCAATACCCATTCCAATTTGTTTTCCGCCGGATTCATATAAAGTTATCAACGATAAAGTTGGTGATTGTGATGAAATGACTTTTCTCTGGATGAAGATGCTTCAAAAATCAGGTGTATTTGGGGTTGAAATGGCAATCAGCGAAACTGAACAACATGCGTGGGCGTATGATAAAAAGACCGGCCGCTATTGGGATGTTACCTGGTATGAGAATACAAACAGAGATACAGAATGGCTGAAAATGGACGAATCCTATTATCCCGTTGAAAAAATGTTGTTAACTCTTTAATAATGGACTTGTTCGAGAACCCGGTTGGTTCTCTCACAAGTCTCGCAAAATGCAGAGCATTTTGCATTTTTCAGCAGAAGTTGTTCGATAACTGAAGTTATCGAACAACTCTAATATAAAAAAGCGCCGTGCGCAATCCATGGCGCACGGCGCTTCGTAACTGCATTCCTGCAAACTATTTCTTGATATTGTAGAACGCCTTCTTCCCTGCGTATTCGCTCACGCCCTCAAGCTGGTCCTCGATCCGCATAAGCTGGTTGTACTTGCAAACACGGTCGGTGCGGCTCATGGAGCCGGTCTTGATCTGCCCGGTCTCAAGGCCCACCACCAGGTCGGCGATGAAGCTGTCCTCGGTTTCCCCGGAGCGGTGGGACACGATGGCGGTATACCCGGCCTTTTTGGCCATTTCCACCGCTTCGTAGGTCTCGGTGATGGTCCCGATCTGGTTCACCTTGATGAGGATCGAGTTACAGGCACCAAGGCCGATGCCCTTCTCAAGCCGCTTGGTGTTGGTCACAAAGAAGTCGTCACCCACGATCTGAATCTTGCTGCCCAGGGCCTTGGTCATCTTCACATAGCCGTCCCAATCGTCCTGGTCCAGGGGATCTTCGATGGAGATGATGGGGTACTTGTTCACCCACTTGGTAAAGAGGTCGATCATCTCATCGGCGGTATAGAGTTTGCCGGGCTCGGACTTCCAGAATTTGTAGCCCTTCTTCTCGCCCTCGCCGTAAAGCTCGCTGCTGGCGCAGTCCATGGCAATACCGAACTGCTCCCCGTCGGCCTTGTAGCCTGCCTTTTCGATGGCCTTGACGATGAATTGCAGGGCTTCCTCGTTGCCGATGTCCGGGGCGAAACCGCCCTCGTCACCAACAGCGGTGTTCTTCCCCGCGGCTTTGAGCAGGCTCTTCAGGTTATGGAACACTTCCGCAGTCCAGCGGACCGCTTCCCGGACCGATTCGGCGCCCACGGGCATGACCATGAATTCCTGAAAGTCGATCTTGTTGTCCGAGTGCTTGCCGCCGTTGATGATGTTGGCCATGGGCACGGGGAGCAGGTTGGAATGGAAGGTCCCCAGATACTTGTAGAGGGGCACATCGAGGAAGTTCGCCGCCGCACGGGCCGCCGCCATGGACACACCCAGGATGGCATTCGCCCCCAGTTTGGCCTTATTGTCGGTGCCGTCCAGTTCGATCATGGTCCGGTCGATATCAACCTGTTCCAGGGCATCCAGGCCCTGAATTTCCGGGGCGATGATGTTGTTCACATTGTCCACCGCCTTGAGGACACCCTTGCCCAGGTAGCGGCTCTTATCGCCGTCCCGCAGCTCAACCGCCTCATAATCGCCGGTGGATGCCCCGGAGGGAACCGCTGCCCGCCCCAGGGAACCATCTTCCAGGACCACATCCACTTCCACCGTGGGATTCCCCCGGGAATCGAGGATCTCCCTGGCTTCCACATATTCAATAATGCTCATACCGTTCCTCCAAATCTTTCAATGTTCTGTCTTACCCCTATTGTCCGGGTTTAGCCGCCGGAAGTCAAGGGGAGGCTGCTACCATGGCAACAGCATTTACCCGCCAAACAAAGCAGCAATGGTGCCAGAGCAACCTTCCGTAAAATGTTCAGGTTTTGCAACGCATGGTCTTTGCGCGCACGGGTAGCATCCTCTCTGAAACTGACATCTAACGACCAATGAAGCCGATTTTCAATCGACCGGTGATTGCGGATAATCCGGCCGAATTGTTCGGCGCTGACGGATAAACTGCTGGGGTAGAATTTACCCCGCATGGTTCTCTCACAAGTCTCGCAAAATGCAGAGCATTTTGCATTTTTCATTTAACCTTTCTTAACTCCCAGCAGATCCAGGTGTTTCCCGATGTGTTTTATCAGCGCATCGGCATAAACCTGTTCGTTCTTTTTCCAGAGTTTGTACAGCTTGTCTTTAAAGGCAAAGGACCCATCGGAATTTTTTTTGCTCAGGATAAGGCCGTAGGTGATATGTATTAATTGCCGGGCATCGTTCTGATTAAAAAGATTGGGCAGTTCCGCATCCTTAAGGGTATCCACATTGGGGATCTTTGAAAGGTCCGTGGTGACGTGGTAGTATTTCTGCGCTTCATCAAAAGCGGAAAGGGCGTACTTGTGGACCTCCCGGTAAAGAGCGGGATCAACCGCCGCAACAACCCGCATGGCTTCCAGCCAATTGGTCCCCGCAGTCTTAACATGGAAGATGCCGCGGGTCTCCTTGCCGATACTGGGGAATACGCTGAATTTATCGGAACCCGAATGTATGCTCAGTTTGTATTTGAAGTGCCGGGCAATTACCGCGTGAATTTTTATTTCCTTTTCAAACTGTTTAAGGTCCCCGATGTAATCAATGCCCTTCTGGAATTCCCCGCAGAACCGGGGGGCCATGGTGGCAAAGACAACACCCGCATCGATAAGTTCCCGGGCTACAAAGTAATGCTGCAGGGGCGTAGTGGTGGACACCGTTTCGTCAATGGAGATTTCAAAGTCCGCCGCGTATTTGCCGTCCTTGAGGAAGCGGTTGTACATATCCACCGCAAAGCCGATGGCCTCGCCGTAGATGGCAACGATCTTTTTCAGTTCCCCTTCGGTAAAATCCAGAACCACCCCTTCACCGATGTCAAACTTTTTCCCCAGGTATTTATCCCCGTAGTTTTTTGGCAGCGCCGGGGCATTTGAATCGGTAACATCGTTCTTGATATGATCAGAACAGTCCAGGGTGATCATGCTGAAACCCAGTGAAAGGGCGTATTCCACATCCTTGACGGTCTTGAGGTGATCCCCATCGGCTCCCCAGCCCTTTTTGAACCCTTCCCTGAACACCGCAAAGGTAACGGCGTCCAGCACATCCTCGTAGGTCCTGTTGGTCAGGTTGAGTTCCCGGATTGACTGCTGGGCAAAAACCGGGTATGCATCGTAGTGCTCGAAAAGTTTGATGTGCCCCGGTGTGGCGATCCCCAGCCGGTCCCCCAGGCCGAAACTCCGATCTTTGGTAAGCACCCGGCTGGGCGCGGTAAAGGGAAGAAGCTTACGCAGGACTTCTGCGTTTTCGTGTGTCAGAGGCGCCTTGATCTTGCCATCCCCCAGTTTTTCTCCCTTAAAATCCGCGATGCCTTGGGCGATGATAAAATCCTCATCCCCAACTTTTGCCAAAAATACGGCGGAAGATCCGCCAATTTTGTTTATTGATTTTTCATAAGCCTCAAATCCTGAATAGTTCATAAGGACTCCTTAATGTATTTATTTTTCAGTATACCACAACTTTAAAAAAAGAACATTGTAAAAATGCCGACCAGTTTTTGTATTATTAAGTTCAAGCCCCGGTTCGGGCAGGTGGGTGGATGAGCGCCAAATGCCGTTCCTCATTAAGGCCGGGGACCGGGCAAGGAAGCGCCTCCCATTTGCCTGAATATTTTTCAACCGCCGCCATTTCCGTTTGTATCGCCTCCATCCGTCCCTTATAAGCCGCCAGAACACCGCCTTCGGCGAGCAGCCTGAACAGGCCCTTGAGTATGGACTCGTCCAATGGCCGGAATGCCCGGAAGGTGATGATGTTAAAACCCCCCGGCGCCTGTTTTTCCATTTCCCCTTCTGCAACCGTAACATTGGAAAGCCCCAGCACAGCGATGGTGTTTCGCAGAAATCCTGCGCGGCGGCCCATCCGTTCAATAAGGGTGAATGAAATATCAGGCAAAGCGATAGCCAAAGGAATTCCCGGCAGCCCCGCGCCGGAACCCGCATCCGCGATAAGCAGATGCTCCTGAATTTTTCCACATGTTTCCAGGAGCCGCAGAATAATGCCCAGCGGCGCCAATGAGTCGAGGATATGTTTGGTGACCAGTTCGCCGTGATCCTTTGCGCCCACGAGGCCGTAGGCAGGATTGAAAAGTTCGATCTCGGCGATGTATTGTTCGAGCAGATTAAGAATATCTTCAGCACGAAATTTAACGATGGCGTCAACAGCGCTATCCGCTTCGCAGAGGCGCTGAATTCCTTCGCTCAGAATTGGGTCCATTTGGCTTATTTCTTACCCGGTTTACCTTGCTTTTCCTGCATCTTCCGCAAGGCCTCCGCAAAGGGATTGTACATGGTACCGTCGTCATCTTTACCGCCGGAGCCTCCGGGACCCCGGTTATGATCGCCGCCCCTCAGCTGTCCCGGCGCGGGGCGCTGTCCCGGCCTGAATCCGCCCTGACGATTGTCGCTGCGGTTTTCATTACGCGAATTTTCCACAGAAGTACTGCGGAAATTTTCAGCGGATGAACCGGCGCCGGCCTTCTCGGTTTTTTTAACTGCCACCGCCCGTTTTTTGTCACCGTGTTCACCCTCCCTGTCCGTAAGGACAGATTTTGCGTCCGGCGTATGCGCGGACCGATCCGGCTTCTGTTGTGCAGGATCACTCTTCCGGGAAAGGCCGATGCGCCGGCGGTCCAAATCCAAACTGATGATGCGGAATTCCAGCACATCCCCCACCTTTACCGCATCCATGGGGTCCTTCACAAAGTGATCGCTCAGTTCGGAAATATGAACCAGTGCGGTTTCCTTAATACCTAAATCTACAAAGGCGCCGAAATCCACCACGTTCTTTATTTTGCCGGTGATCATCATCCCCTCGTGGAGATCCTCGAAGGTCACCACGCCCTTCTGCATGATCGGCTTGGGGAAGCCGTCACGGGGATCGCGGTTGGGCTTTTTCAGCTCCTCAATAATATCGTTGATGGTAGTGTCACCAACGCTGTGTTTTTCTTTAAGGTTTTTGATTTCATCATGGCTCAGGTTGCCGGTGGTGGTAATGGTTTCCCGTATCGCCTGCGCCACGCCGTAGTTTTCAGGGTGCACCCAAGTGTTGTCCAGCGGGTTCGGGCTTTCGGGAATTTTGAGGAAGCCCGCGCACTGTTCAAAACTTTTCGGCCCCATGCCGGGGACGGTGACAAGTTCTTCCCGGCTGGCGATGCGGCCCTTCTCGTCACGGTACTTCACGATCTTTTTCGCCAGAGAACTGTTGATCCCCGAAACGTATTTGAGCAGGGACGCGCTTGCGGTGTTGAGGTTGACCCCCACGTTATTCACCACCGACGAAACCACTTCATCCAAAGTTTCGGAAAGTTTTTTCTGATTCACGTCGTGCTGGTAAAGCCCCACCCCGATGGACTTTGGATCGATCTTGACCAGTTCCGCCA
>BOAV01000118.1 GCA_026002045.1 Spirochaetia bacterium
AACTATTGTTTTTTCTTTTTCAGACGTGCATCTTCCGTCTTTTGATACCACTTTCCATGGTTTGGCCAATTTTATAAACGTTCTTCCCCACAACTTTAATAAGCTTTAGGCTCCTGTAACGGCATACAAACCGGAACAGGAATCCATGTTCACTACTTAATATATCCCTTATCACTTTTTTTATCAAGCCATTTTATGATTTTTTTTATTTTTTTTTAACCTTTTTCTTTTTTGGAGACAAAGGCGCTCCCCTTGGCGGCTTTGTGTCTCCGTGTGAGGCCCTCCCAGGAACCTCACATAAAACCTCCAAGATACTTTTTTATGTAGCTCATGTAATGGGGGAACGCTATGTCACAATGGGCAATTTCAGCCCATTTTTTAAGCTGCTCCGTCTGTTCGCGGCGGTGGGCTTCCCCGGCCTTGGCAAAGGAACCGCTGGCCCCCACAACCGGTACTTCCAGTCCCGCGACCCTGCTCAACTCCGCAATTTCCCAGAGTTTAAAGGAGGGAAACCTTCTTAACCTTTTACGGCGCCCGCGCTAAGACCCTTTACCATCTTGCCCTGGGCATAGGCGAAGAATAATACCGCAGGAATACTCATCAGTACCGAAGCGGCCATCAAAGGGCCCCAGCGTACACCCATTTCATCAATAAAATAAGCAAGCCCTACGGCGATAGGCCTTATGGCCTTGCCGTTGGTCATGGTCAGCGCAAAGAGAAATTCATTCCATGACAGGATAAAAGCGTTCATCGCCACGGTAACTACAATGGGACCTGACATGGGCAGTATAATTTTGATAAGCATAGTGAAAGGGGAACAGCCGTCAATAATGGCCGCTTCCTCAATTTCTATAGGGAGATTGTCAAAATAGCCCTTGAGCATCCAGACCGCTACCGGAAGGCAGATGGTCAGGTAAATCAGGATAAGGCCCGGATAGGTGTTAATCAGTTTTAAATTTCTGAGTATGATGTAAAACGGAATAATTACCGCTACCCTTGGAAGTATTCGGGCAAAGAGTATAGTCCAGATGAGGAATTTGGATCCGGTGAATCTATACCGCGAAAAACCATAACCGGCCAGTATGCTGACAAACATGGTAATAACCGCGGTACCTATCGAAAGAATCAAGGTATTAAAGAAATATCTCCCCATATCTTTGTTAATGAGGATTTGGGCGTAATTACCAAGAGTCGGCGGCCGGGGTATCCATTCCGGCGGAGTGCGGTAGATAATGGCTTCGGGTTTAAAAGAAGTGCTGAGACACCATGCCACAGGGAAGAGACTGAAAAAACAGATGAGCATGATACAGAGCCATTTGAGGGTCTTAATGGTAATAGTGAGGGGTGTTAAACGGGTCCGCAAACTCATATGTTTTTATCTCCCTTTTTACGAAATTGCGTAGGCGCGTAAAACAGAAAACAAACCAAAGCCGCCACAATTAGCAGCGTGCTGGCGGCGGAAGCGGTGGCAAAATCAAAGCGGGTAAAGCCCAGCCGGTAAATCAGGAGCCCCAATATTTCTGAAGCAGTCCCCGGCCCGCCGCCGGTTAACACAAAGAGCAAATCGAAAGCATTAATGGCGCTGATGATTTCCAGCACTACGACCATGATAATTACCGAACGCAAAGAAGGGATGGTTATATAGAAAAACTGCTGGATTTTGTTTGCACCATCTATTGAACCCGATTCGTAGAGTTCCTCGGGTATTCCCTGGAGCCCCGCCAGAAAAAGCATCATCACAAAGGGAAACCCTGCCCAGGTATAAGCGACCAGTACCGAGGGCATAGCGGTAGCGGCGCTGTTCAACCATGGCCTGGCCAGAAATCCGAGGCCGACGTTTTCAAAAAAACCATTTACCAAACCAAAATCGCTGCGCAGCATCCAACGCCAGGAATTTGCGGAGACTATGCTGGGAATGGTCCAGGGAATCAGAGCAAAAATCCGCAAAGTCCTGATGGTCCGCGTCTCGCCATCCATAAGAAGAGCGGCGAGAAAACCAAGAAACACACGGAGTATCATTGATCCTGTTATCCAAACAAGCGTGTTTTTAATAACAGTTGGAAATTCCTCAAGGGAAAGAACGTTTTTAAAATTGGCCAAACCATGGAAAGTGGTATCAAAAGACGGAAGATGCACGTCTGAAAAAGAAAAAACAATAGTTCTGGCTATGGGCATAACCATCATCAAGATGACTACCGCCGCGCAAGGCAATACGAAGAATAATCCTGTACGGGCTTTTTTTTCATTGAGCGTCGGAGAGAGAAACATGCGCAATACGCCGTTCTGTATTTTTTTTGTCCGGTTCTGATTCATTATCATCCCCCAAGATTGACAAAACTGGTAAAATCATTTACCATATTAACGTTAATATAACATCTTATTTTGAATTTTGTCAAGGAGAAAATTATGATTAAAGAATTTAACCATATCAGCATGAATGTGCAGGATATCCGGAAGACTTTGTCTTTTTACACCGAATTTTTTGGCGCGGTTTTTGTCCGGGGGCTGTATATCCCCGGCGGGCATACGGCCGGCGCATATGTGCAGATAGGCAGCAACATGGTAGAGTTTCTTTCTCCCCTGTCGCCGGATGGAAAGGTTGAATGCGGCATAACCCATATTGCCTTTACCACCGATAATATTGAGGCGGAAGTCTATAACCTTATCGCCGGGGGTTTTAAATTTGACATTATGCCCCGCATTGCCGGTTCCGGGTCGGGAAAGATTGCCTTTCTGCGGGATCCCAATGGAGCCAGCGTGGAGTTGGTCGAACGGGCCGAATCCTTTAAACGTGAATGGAACTCCAATGACGATGTGCTGGGGATAGATCATGCTTCAATCTATTCGGCGGATCTGAAAGGCGCCATTGAATTTTATACCAAAACCCTAGGCTTCAATATGCTCCGCCATGTGAGGGATGAAGGGCGGAAATTCGACATGGTCTACCTTAATCACGGGATAAATATACTCCAATTGCTTCATTTTGAGGAGCAGAATTGGGATGCGCCCCAAATGGGACATATGGGCCTTTTGGTAAAGGATACCAGGGGTCTGGCAAAAAAACTCAGTGATGCGGGGTATACGGTCAGTGACCCGAAGCCCTTGGCGGTGCTCAACAACGGGCTTGTAGCCACGGTAAAAGACCCCAACGGCATTGCGGTAGAGCTTATTGACCGGGTTTCCCTGTTTAATGTTTGACGGCTTTTATATAGCCGATAAATTTAAAACCCCGCCAAGCGGCGGGGTTTTGTATCAAAAAACAGGAATTATTTTAGAAGCGCGTTACACTGGCGGTTTGCGTCTTCCATCGCCTGTTCCACCGTTTTGGCTCCCTGCAGGATATTTTGAAGTTCCACGGTGATAATTTTCTGCATTTCTGCCCATTGGGGGATTGTCGGATTAAGCCGGCCGCTAAGCGCGCCTTTCAGTATAGTCTGATACACAGGCGTATTCCATGCGCCATACTTTGTCGCGCTGACCCGGGCAGGAATACGAACCGTCAAATTCCCCAGATTTTCCGGTTCCAGGAACCACAAAGCAAAGGCAAACGCGGCATCCGGGTTCTTTGCGGTAACCGGAACAGTCCACATATAACCGCCGGTTCCCGTGGGTCCCTTTGGCAATACGGTAAATCCGAATTTCAGATCCGGATATTTTGAAAATTCCGAATTTGCCTGATCGCCTGAGATAAGCATCGCAACCTTATTGCCTATAAAGAGGGGCATAACATCAGCGGTGATCGAATAGTTAATACTCCCGGGGGGTACTACCTTATCCTTGAGGTATAGATCCGACCAAAACCGTACAGCTTTGATGGTATTAGGATCGGTCAGGTTTGCCTGGGTCTGATCCTTGTTGAGATAATCGCCGCCGAATGCCCATACAACCGGATTGAGTACTTCAAAAACATTTCCGGTATCCTTCTGTCCTGCGGCGATGCCATAGCCGTACTGCTGTTCAGAAGGAACGGTGAGTTTCTGGGCTATAGAGCGCAGATCATCCCAGGTCCAACCTTCCTGCGGATAGGAAACGCCGGCTTTATCAAAAAGGGTTTTATTGTAGTAAAGTATCGAGCCTGAAGCCCTGTAGGGAATGCCATAACGTTTCCCCTGGTAGATACCGGCGTTTTTTACCCCCGCAAAATCATCAAGGTCCAGATTTTTTATCTTGTCATCCCAGGGTCTGAGCAGCCCCTTTTCAAAAAAAGTTCCCATCATATAAGCGTCAATGGCCAGGAGATCCGGCCCCCCGCCGCCCAGAATGGTGGTAGCGGCATTGTCAAAGTAACCATTAATTGGCAAAGTTTCGATGGTTAGATTGACATTCGGAGCGGCTTTTTTATATGCCTCAACAATCTTCGGCACTCCGTCAGCCCACCAGCTGCCCATCCATACGGTAAGATTTACCGGTTTGTCAGAGGAACCGCCCGAAGCCTGGCCGCCGCCGGCAAAAAGGCTGCCCGCGCCCGCAAAAAAAATTCCTGCCGCCAATAAAACAATAAACCGGCGGCCGTCTTTACAAAACAGCCGAAAAGCGCTGTTTAACCGTAATTTAGCCATAATAATACCTCCAAAAAATTATAATGATCGGGCTTAACCCCGATATTCACCAGACATGGTACACATCGTGTACCGGTTCACCGGACAGAATTTTCTGTTCCCTTTCCACATTCCACTTTACATGCTCTTTCAGCGCTTCGGTGGCATCAAAGGAAAGCCCGAAAACCCTTTTAATTTTATCTACATTTATATGGACAGGTTTTTGAGGTTTATCCCCCTCCGGGGGTAATATTCTGGATTTTGAACCCGGCGCCAGGGCAACAGCCCAGCGGGCTATTTCCGCCCAGGAAATAAGAGTTTCGCCCAGGGCGAGAAATATTTCCATATTAAAATCGCTTTCCACCAGTTTTGTGTAGACCTCGGCGATTTGGGCGGCGGATATAAACTGATCGCACTGATTTTCGGAAACAAATATATCCTCACCTTTCAGGGCGGATCTGGCAATATCCCGAAACCGTTTGTCCGATTGGGAAGCGCCCCCTTCAAAGGCAGGATTGGAAAAAGTATATCCCGGCCGGATGATATTGCGGCGCATGCTGACTTTCCGGCCCCGTACTGCCTGGGCATTGTAATATTGGCGGAAACCGAGAAGAAATTTTTCAGAAGCGGCTTTGGTGGCGCCATAGAGGGTATCCGGTTCACAGAGGGATTGTTCATCCGTACCATCCTTTAGATTGCCGATAGCGGCGGTAGAACTGGTATAGACAAAATTTTTAACTCCCGCCTGCTCGGCTTTTTCCAAAAGACACATGGTGGGGCGGGTATCATGCATCAGCATTTCCAGGGGAGTCAAACCGTAACCCAATGCGATATGTATTACCGCATCGCAGCCATTGACCGCTCCTCCCAGAATATCCATATCCAGAAGATTTCCCTTGACCATCGTTACATTTTTAAGCTGCCCGATCTGTGGAATGCGTTCGGGAGTTCTGGAATACATGACAAGCTCATGCCCTGCCTTTAATAGCGCCAGGGTTACATACTGCCCAATGTTACCGGTTCCACCGGTAAGAAAAATTTTCATGTTTTTTTCTCCTTTTTATTTGCATCTGCCGTTAACACCCCCTGGATGCGGCGGGGCATCCTTTTCGGTGGAAATACAGTACTTCGGGGATTAATGTAGCCGCAGGATTCCCGAATATAGAAATCAGGTTTTATCAGAATATTTTCCGCTTTTCCCGGTTTTTCATTGTTTTTTTCCGCTACTTCATTGATTCTTTTCAGCAGCATATCCACTGCCATATGGGAAAGATATTGAATGTCAAAACCGACAGTAGTCAGGGCAACCAGGTTGCTTTCCGCAAAGCGGATATTATCAATGCTGGCGAGAGACAGATCCTTCGGGATACGTATTCCCTTTCGATCCAGCAGTTTGATAACAGGAATGGCTAATTCGTCCTCGCTGAAAAAAAAGGCGTCTGAATTTTTTGCCCGGTATATCAGCGGAGGAACATTGATATCGTCAATAATGTGGGAATTGTATTTCTTCAGGCTGCAGATTAGATCCTCTTTAGGTTTAATTCCTACTTCAGTTAAAGCCTTGACATAGCCTTTGAATTTCATATCCTTGTCCAACAGCGCCCTGTCTTTGCCGGTAATAAAACTTATCTTTCTGTGCCCTATGGAAAGAAGATGCTTTACCGCTACATAGACACCCTGGGTCAGATCGGGATAGACCGAATCTATGGCGGGCTGGCATTCAAATCCTGAAAGAAGCACCACCGGATAACCGCTGTCTCTCAGCTCCTTCAGCCTGGGGATATTGTCGCTCAAAACAGTATTGATAATAATACCGTCTACATGGTTTGCCAGCATCAGATTGATGAGTTTTGCTTCATGGACAGGATCATCATGACTGGAAGCCATATTCATGGTATAACCCTGCTGCTC
>BOAV01000119.1 GCA_026002045.1 Spirochaetia bacterium
CCGGCATGCTGCACCAGGGGAATAACTGAAAAGGTGGGAAGATAGGCGATTTTGCTTGAATCCCGGCGGGGAACCGATGGATCTTGAAAAGAAAGCCCTCCCCGGGGAAATGAATAAACCTTCACGCTGCAATCCTTTTATTGTTATAAATGATAAACCCCTTCTTTTTGCCTTTCCGCCGGCCGCTTTCCCAAAAATTCCATTAAAGCTTCCAGAGGGAATGGGGGAAGTGCAGACATGTCTGCTTCAGGCAAGAACACCCCCTGCAAATCCCCATCTATAAGCCCATCTTTACCCATATCATAATGAAAATAAGAATCTTCATCAAATCCCCTTTGCCCCAGGGGCAAAAGGGAAAAATGCCGTTGATATTCCGCGTGGGCCCGGTATTCGGCGGCGCTAATCAGAGGCAAATAGTCCGTAACAGGGACATCCTCTTCAAAATCACCAGAACCCTCCGTTGAAACCAGGGGCCGAAGTTCCCCTCCGGAAAAGAGAAAAGCAAGGCAGGAAGAAAGTACAAATGGAAGCATAAATCGGGGAAAATTGAGCTTTTTAACGGAAGATTCCAGGATCAGTACCGGAACGAAGCGCTTATGATCCACGGCGCCGCCCGAATGTGCCTCCACAACGAAAAAAAAGAAAAAAATCAACATAAAAAAGAGAACGGTAAGAACCACAAGGAGCGGGGGAATGCGCCCTGCCAGCGCGGCAAGGCCATAAAGGGCCAAAAGGAGGGGGGAAAAAAGCCAGCGGAAAAAGTGACGGACCCGGAATTCGCCCCCCCTGAGCCGGGAATAACAGAGATCCCGGACCGGTTCCAGGAGAAGGCCGGCAAGGAGGCTCAGAATCGCCGCAAGGGCAAAACCGGAGGCGCCCCAAAGACATACCCCCCCCAGGACCGGAAAAAGCGCCAACCCAAGGCGCCGGGGCTTTAACCAAAGGAATCCGGTTATAGCCGAGGCGGCAAAGAGGACAAGGTAAAGCCCCAAGGACTGCGACAGCAGACCCGGCCGCAATACCGGCCCATTCCGCTTCTGATCCCCGTAGTCCAAGGTCCAGGAACTTACCTTAAGAGCGCCCAAAGCGGCTGTTATATTCTTTTCAATATTTTCCTTTCCGTTTCCCCAAAAATTTTTTCTTTGGGGGATGAAGAAGAACCGCTTCCCGTCCCGGACAAAAAAGGACCGGACCCGCTCCGCATAACCGTCATTCCGCGGGTCAAAGGACTCAAGCCGCTCATCGTACCGGTCCAGGGGAATTTGCTGCAGTTCTCCAAAATCATCCAGGAACACCCATTGGGATGACTCGGACAGAACCTGTCCGTTAAAGACCCGGTTAAGAGAAGCGGTAACTTCCCTGTCGGGCGCAGATTCATCCAGGGTAAGCACCGCATATGCGGAAACGGATCTGCCGGTATCTCCTGAGGGCGTATGGGCAGAGCCCGAGACAAGGCTCAGAACCAAAAGCAGGACGGAAGCGCTCAGGGAAGCGGCGCCTAAAAAGGCGGAGCCAAAAGAGACAGCCATTAAATTCAGCGGGAAGATTCTCCGGAGCATGGATCCAGGAACCTAGAGGTACGCAAAGGCGGCGGCAATAAAAATCCCCAACAGGGCCCCTATCACCACTTCGAGGGGGGCATGGCCGTTAACTTCCTTTATCGGATGGTAATCACCCTGAATATGATCCGACACCTGCCGTCCCAAAATATTCAGGGCCTTTGCCTGAAGCCCGGAAGAACGGCGCACCCCCATGGCATCCCGCATGATAATGAGGGCAAACCAAAAGGAAATTTGAAAAATGTTTGAACCGGGCCCCTCTACAATGGCCGTAGAGGCAGCCATGGCGGATACCAGCGCCACATGGCTGCTCGGCATCCCCCCGGTACGCCAGAGCATGGTCTCCACTATGTCCCGCAGATTTTTATGCCGGGACCGAAGTATCAGAATCACCGCCTTTATTAATTGCGCAAAAAACCAGCTGGAAACAGAGGATAAAAAGATAGGATTTTCCAAAAAAGCCTTAAGCGGCTCCGCTCTCAGGGGCATAACCAAGAACATCATTTAATGATTGCCTAAGAAGGGAGCCGGTGTCAATGGGCGGCGCATTGCCTGAGTAGTTCCCTTTCCGGCTCATGCTTTGCCTGACACTCACTCTCCCCTCGTTTAGTCTGGCCCTGAACGAAACCGCGCAGTACTGTACGCCCCGGTCTGAACGAAAAATCAACAACGTATGCCCCTTTCACATATGCCCGAGTGCCACCCGAAACCCCTATTGACACAAAAAACGCTATAAACTAATATAAAAAAGTCTGCTATATTTTAGCGTCGTGTAGTTTACGGAGAAAACACTGTCATAGAAGGAACATCGGGCAATAGCGCAGTTGGTTAGCGTACAAGTCTGGGGGACTTGGGGTCCCCGGTTCGAATCCGGGTTGCCCGACTAAGGTGTCTGTACTCCGTAATTCTTTACAGGATAAGGAATTACGGAGTTTGCCTTCCCTGCCGTCTTGATCAATAATCCGCCATATTATACAATAAAAACGTCTGACTGAAACTTGACTGAAACTTTTTTGTTTTATGGAGGCAGGGAATGGAAGTTAATCATAAAGAAGGCCGGGTTGACAAAATCCATGAAATTGAAAATATGTCTGATTATATTGTTTGCCGAAATGCGGGTATAACCGGGCCGATGTGTGGGCAGTCAACCTGTACTAGATGTCGTTTTACAAAAGAAATACGGGAATGGCGGGACAGGAATCTTGCGGCGATATTGGCGTCGGATTAGCCATGCGTAAGCCGGTTGTTTTCAAAGATCGCCAAAAATCAGGAACCTTCTGGTATGCGAAGTTCTGGAACGGCGAAAGGTATACCAACGCTACCCCGCTTCACATTCCCGTTGAAGGCAAAAAGGAGCGGCGCCGGGAAGCGGAGCAGGCGGCGGAGGCCCTGGCCGCCGAAATATCCAGCCAAAAGCCCCAACCGGCGGGGGCCGAAATCCCCTTTATGGACTACATCGAGCATTTCTGGTCTGATGACAGCAAGTACGTTCGGGAAAAGAAATCGGTGGAACAGAACCCCCTTGCCGCGTCCTATGTTACCAACTCCCATAATGCTGTCAAAAACCATATGCGGGACTTCCCCGGCTTTGAGGGCGTTACCTTAGGCGGCCTCACCAAGCCGCTTATTAAGGACTGGAAGCTCTGGATGGCGGAAAACGGGCGCAGCGGCAAGACGATAAACGCCGCCGTGCAGGCCGTCCGGGTGCCGGTGCGGGTTGCCCTGGAAGATGAAATCATTGATGCGGATCCCTTCGGAAACGTCAAAAAGGCATTCCACAAAGAAAGGCTCCGGGGGATACTGCGGCCTGCGGAGATAAAAAGGCTCATCGAGGGCAAAGTTATAGACCCTTATCACCGACTGGCGGTATACCTTGCGCTCTATTGCAGTATGCGGATGGGCGAAGCGCGCGGCCTTCAATGGGGGGATATTGAAAACGGGATCATCCATATCCACCACAACTACCAGGACAAAGAGGGCGTTAAGGGGTGTAAGGACGGATCAGATGGCTATGTCCCGCTCCCGGGCGTTGTTGCCGATGTGCTAAATCAGGTTCACGGCCTGTCTCCGCTGACCGGACCCGGAGATTTTGTGCTGTCCCGGCGACCCTATCACCCGGCCCGGAAAAAACTGTTTCTGGAAGCACTGCGGTCGGAATTGTTTATGATAGGCATAACGGAAAAGCAGCGGGTAGAGCGGAATATCGTGTATCATTCTCTGCGCCATAGCTTCGTCACCGCCTGCCGCATGGCCGGTATTAGGGACTTCCAGATTATGCTGATGTCACGCCATAAAGACCCCAAAATGCTGGCCCGGTATTCGGATCACCCGGATGCGCTCAATATGGACGATATGCGGAAACAGATAGATGACGGATTTGGAAAAAAGATGGAGGGAGCGGGATGAGTGACGAAGGTGACAGGATAGTCAGGGCTGAGGCGTTTGCAAGATTAAAAGGATGTTTGCATACATGGAAAATCGGCGATGATACGCCTGAAAAAATTGATCTTTTCGCCTATGGGATAGACGGGAACAAAGTCTATATGATGGATTCTGGCGCAAACACTGCCAGTGAATATGAGCTTCCCGATCATGAAACAGCCATTGCCTTTATTGAGGAACAAAAAAAGATTTATACCGCTATGTGGAAACAAATTGAAACTGGTTTTGGAAAGGGGGATTGAATGAAATATCATCACGGAAAATGGCTTGTTGAAATAACACCGGATTTACAAAATCCCTACGAGGCTACTATGGTTGTAAGGGAGGGTGATGATGGCCGATATTTTGCCAGTAGAAGACTTAATATTTCAGAACTTGCGATAAGGTTTAAGAAACAGTTTACTATAAGGCAGGCGCACGCCAAAGGGTTGATCAACGATAGAGAAATTATTGAGGCGTTATTAAGGGGAGGAGAGCCGGAACTTTCAAAGGAAATAATCGTTTTAGACAAGGACGGTTATTTTGATTATACGGCGGTTTGTTTAATTGAATACGGAATACATCAAGGATACTGGGAAAAATAAACCTACCCCCGCGCCATCTGCTGAATTTCGTTGAACGCCGGAAGCAAGTACCTGTCAAAAATATACTCCGCCGTGTACTTGCCCGCAAATTCCTCTATCGCCTCGCTCTGAAAATCCCAGCGGAACGGCAAGATCGGGCTGTCGCGGAAAATCTGTATCTGTTGTAGGGGGCCGTTTTTTACCGTGTAAAGGCCCTTGACGAACCGGGGATCGCTGTCGCCCAAGCGGAAAAGCCCCTGGTAGTGGATGTGCTTCATCATCATTATGAACTGCACGGTATCCCGGCTTGCGTTGATTCCTTCGTCCGATGAAAGCCGGATAGTTTTCAGCGACCGGGCCTTCCCGGTTTTTGTTCTCCCTCGGCGGTAGTTATACGATTCCGGGCTGGGATAGTTTCCGGTTCCGCTGTCTCCGCCGGTACGCCGGTACTGCGCCCACTTTTCCGGCTTGTTGTAAATGCTCCCGCCGCGCCCGTCCGCCGTGATGATCCGTGTTCTGGGCTTTGCCGAGGGGGTGCCGGTTATAGCCTCCACAAATCCGGTAAAGCCTTTATATTTGCGGCCCCAACTATCATCGGCTGTGCCCGCATGAGCTTCTATCTGGTTAATAGATGAAACCGTCTTTGCCCGATCCCATTGTATAGCCATGTCCTTAATGAATTTTTCGTCCCTTATGGTATATGTCGATTCGATAGTCCGGTATAACTGATCCTTAAAATCCTTGGCTTGATCGTTTACCAGCATATATGCGTACTTTTTTTGCGTTTTTGGAAAGTCTTTTAGTGAGTTGACGAATAAATCCACCGCCTTGGTGTCCATGCTGAATACTTCACTTGCCATACCGAAAGCATAGGGCGAAAAATTGCAATCGTCAACACCCAATCAATATAACCGTCCATTGCAAGAGCAAGTTTTTTGACACGGACTATCACGTCTTTGTATACCGTAACCGTGGACAATGCGCCGATATCCACGTCGGCGGTTTTCTGTACGGCATTTTTCAGTCGGTTGGTCATTTTGCGGCCTCCTGTAAATCCTGTAATACGATTTTTTCGCCATAGAGCATCATAGCCGCCACAAGGTAAACCTCCGCTTGCATATCAAGGATATTTTCATGGTGCTTTACACGTAAGGCATTGATCCATTCATCATTCTTGCTAATGCTATCTGCCACTTCACCGATCAATCTATAATCCATTTTTCTCACCTCCTATATCGCCAAGGCTTGCGCCAGGTGCCTGAAATAATGGCAAATATCGCCATTCCGAAAATCAATCATAACCAGCATATTTTTAATCGCTGCCTGTTCCTGCTTGCCGGTATGCTTTATGGTTTCGATAATCACCGCATAGTCAAAGCTATTGGTTCCGCTTGCGCCTTCAATTTCAAACCGGCTTTCAAGGTCTATGCCTTTCTCTTCTATTAAGGTATCCAACCAGGTTTCAAATACAGTCATTTTTTGCCTCCGTGTGCAAAATAAGATCATAGGCAAGCATCGACCAGCATTTTCCGCTGATTAGGCCGCTCAAAACCATTTCGTTTTGTTTGGCTACAATGGCGCTAAATTGTACATAGGCAATTTTATCGCCTCGTAAAACCTTTTCCTGTAATTCAATAATTTCAGGTGTAACCTTAAATCTTTTCATCTTTCGCTCCTTCAGGCTTTTCTCACTTGCCTTATGTTTATAATATATAACTAGTTCTATAATTTGTCAAGCCTTTTATAAAAATATTTTCAAAAAAAGTACGATTTTTTT
>BOAV01000120.1 GCA_026002045.1 Spirochaetia bacterium
TATACGTTTAATGTCATCGGTAAGAAACAAGGATCCTTCATTTCGGCGGATAAAATTATCCAGGCGCATATAAGAGCGATAACGGGCGCTTGATACCCGCCCTAACTGACCGCCCAATTTATCGGAAGCTTCCGCTATATGGACGAGGCCTTTTTTCAAAAGCTCGTAATGGTGTGTCATGCGAGGCATAGCTTTTTCATCAAATGAACAGCGTACCGCTTTAAGAATTTCTAATTGGGATTGGGTAACAACTTCACCTTTATCATTTACCCATGTCAGGCAGTCGTTTTCATCGGATGTCTTCGCATACACAATAACACCGGTGTCCGGTATTTCCGCCTTTTTCGTAGAATACACCACATCCTGCAACGCCGGAATCTTTGTCTTTAAATCGGGGTACCGGTCAAGACCATTCTTCCAAAGCTGATAACAGTAGGAAGAAAGGTCCACATCCATCTCATCTTCTTCATCAAGAATCCCTGATTTTTCATCGTAAAGGTCTTTAATAATAACCGGGTCACCGTCAAAGAATACTTCATCGGAACCTACGGTTTCGGCATTTTCTTTTATACGCTTTTGCAAACGTCCCCGCAGGTCAAGTATGGTTTCTATGCCCTCCTCCGGGAGGAATGAATAACAGAATATTTTATCGTGTTTCTGGCCGATACGATCCACACGTCCCGCCCTTTGTATAAGCCGGATGATGGCCCAGGGAAGATCGTAATTTACCACGATATTCCCATCCTGTAGGTTCTGTCCCTCACTTAATACATCGGTGGATATTAACACCCGGATTTCATCAATTTTCCTTTCCCCAATATGCTTTCTATTGCTATAAGGACTAAACCGATACGCAAGCAGGGTTGGATCATCGCTCGATCCTGTAGCGCAGTCAATTTCGGTAATTCCCCGCTTGACAAGAGAATTATACAGGTAATTCGCCGTATCTGAGTATTGGGTAAACACAAGGATTTTTTCGCCCCGGTGCTTTTTCGTAATCAAATCGTACAAGGCGTTTAGCTGACGGTCTTTTGCCTGATCCCAGTTTTTACCTTTTTCCATTATTTTCAAAAGTTCATTAATGTCAGTTTCAATATCCTTTTTAAAAGTCTCATTAAACAAACTGCTCCGTATCCATTCAAAGCTTTGCTTTTTGTTCTGTAATGTCTGGTAATAATTTTTAGCAAGGCGCAAATATTCTGTTTTATCGGTAAGAAACCGTTCAAGGTCCATATCATCCGGATCAATATCGGTATAGAGAATATCACTGATGATACTGCCTTCCTGCCTGCCGACCGGGAATTCAAGGTTATTCTCTATGGCATAGATGAAAAGATAATTACGCAGGATATGGCGGCTAATCGAAAGCAGAAAGGAATAACCGGAACTTTCAAGCCGCTTAAATAAATTTGTCCTCGCAAAGCCCCTAAGCTGCCTTCCGGCTTTTGCAAGATTGGCCTTTATTTTGCTTTCCTCATGTTTTATTGTTTTGATTGTTTCCTTATTCTCATAATCATCCTGTCCTATGCCGTACCGGGGCAATAAGAGATGATTGATGATATCCACAACATCATTGGTATAGAGCCGTGCGTATTGATCTTCGCTGTCGTTTTTATCAAAACGGTATTGCATTTTTTTAGGAACCCGGTCAGGAAAATAGTTTTTTTCGCCATTGGAGAACGCTATATATTTGCGTCCGTTCTGTGTATCGGTTTTTGCATAGTTGGCCTTTATAAAACTGCGGGTCCGGCGGACAAGAAAAAGCCGCATCAGTTCCGCCCAGTCTTCGGAATAATTGCTTTTTTCAAAAGCGGCAATACTGGTTTCTTTTGTCTGGTGCTGTGCGACAAAATTAACAATGCCGCCGATCTCTTTTATATACCGCTCAGGTGTTATACCCAAATTGTAATTATCATCAATAAAAAGACGTAACTGGTTTGATAAATCAAGGTATGTTTTATTATAGGGTGTAGCGGTTAAGAGAATCACTTTTGACTCGTTTCGGTCGAGATATTCAACAATGGACTGGTATCGGCGCCCTTCACGGTTGCGTAGGTTATGGCTTTCGTCTATGATAACCAGGCGGTAACGGCGGGCCTTTGGCAGTTCATTTTGTACAACCGAAATCGGCATAACATCCGCGCTCAGATGATAATCGTGAACATAGTCCTTCCACATTTCAACAAGATTTTTGGGACAGATAATCAACGTTTCAAGAAAAAAGTCATCCTCAAAGACTTTTGCAAGGGCCGTGGCGATAATTGTTTTTCCCAGCCCGACAACATCCCCTATCATTACGCCGCCCCGCTTGTGCAGATGGTGGGCGGCAACCTGAACGGCATTTTTCTGGAACGGCAGAAGGACAGTATCAAATTCCTTTGGTACATTGAATTCGGCAATGCCGGTACGGGCTTCCTCTGAAAGATGATAGAGAATTTTCATGTACACAAAATATGGTTTAAGCAATGTTTCGGAAGCCCAGCTCTCGTCAATAATATTCGCCAGTTCTTCCGTAATGTCGATGCTCCATTTATTCGCCCAGCGGTCCTCAAACCACTGTTCCAACTGCTTTGAGTTGGCGCTGTCCGTAACATCGGCGTTAAGTTCACCCTGTCTTGAAAGCCCGGCAAATGTCAGATTACTTGAACCGAGATAGCCAACCCTCGGGCTGTTAAAATCATCTTTGTGGATAAGATATAGTTTTGCATGGAGGGGAAATTCCAGATGAAGACGGACCACGACCCTTCTGGATCGAAGCTGCTTTGAAAGCCGTTTTAAAGCCATATCATCACGGTTAGTAGGTATACCGATAATAAGCTGTTTGCGGAATTCGGCGGCTATCTGCTTTTTCTTCTCGTTAGCCGCTGCGTTATCTATGGACTTGGGATTAAGTGAGAAATGCTCCTCAAGTTCTTCTTCGGGCATTTTTTGCATCCCAATAAGAACACGTGAGTAAACCTTCGGTTTACTCTTGGAGTTTGCATCGTTCGCTTCGCTCTCTTCTGCAAACTCCATATATTCACCCTGTAACTGGTCTATACTGTCAAGAAGGAGATTCCAGCCACGGAGGTTAAAGTACCCTATGCAAAAATCAGCCCGTTTTGCGTTGTTAAGGGTGGCATTTAAGGCAAAAGCCAGGTCAGGCTTATGAATATTGTCAAAAATGGCAGGCAAAAGCTCCCCCTCCTATCCGGGATAGTATACCGTGAAGCGAAATATTTACCAATAAGGCATAACGATAAAATTTACCCAGACAAACAATACCGTATATCGTTGTCAGGGGAATAATATAAGGTTTCCGCGCCGCAAGCACGGGGTATGTTGTTCTCGTAAGGTGGTTTGACTCACGAATCAAGCCGGGGGCGTTGCGGGGGCGGAGCCCCCGCAGAGGGGGGAGTGGAAAAGCCGTAGGCTTTGGAGCGAGGGGGGAGACTTCCCCCTTATAATGCATTATCCTATTCTTTTAAGGGGGAACTTATGGAAAAGTTACGGATGGGCGTCCTGGGATGCTCCGGTCATTATGCGCTGCGGGTGGCGGCTCCTTTGCGGGGCTCCCTGCTGATTGAACCCTATGCGGTGGCTTCCCGGGACGCGGCGAAGGCTCAAGGCTTTGCCGATAGGCTGGGCTTTGCGGTTTCCTATGGTTCCTATGAGGCGCTTATTGCGGACCCCAAGGTGGACTTTATCTATATTCCCCTGCCGAACCATCTGCACCTTGAGTACATCAAGAAGGCCGCCGATGCGGGCAAGCCCGTACTCTGCGAAAAGCCCCTCTGCCTGAACGCGCGGGAGGCTGCGGAGGCCGCCGGATACTGCGCGAAGAAGGGGGTTCCCCTGATGGAGGCCTTTATGTACCGCTTCCACCCCCAATGGGTCCGGGCCGCGGAACTTGTCAGGGCCGGGGAAATCGGCAAGGTGATGAGTACCGGGGGCGCCTTTTCGTACACCAACAAGGACGCCTCCAACATCAGGAATATCGCGGCGCTGGGGGGCGGGGCTCTGATGGACATCGGCTGCTATTCGGTTTCCTCCGCCCGGTTGATTATGGGCGCGGAGCCCCGGCGGGTGGTCTGCACCCTTGTCCGGGACCCGCAGTTCAAGACCGATGTTTTTACTTCCGCGATTCTGGACTACGGCGAGGGGCGGACTTCAACCTTTACCGTGAGCACCCAGATGTTCCCCTGCCAGCGCTTCACCGCTGTTGGAACCGGGGGCAGTTTATCGGTGGAGGTTCCCTACAACATGTACGGCGATGTTCCCGGCCATGTTACCGTTTCGGTGGGGCTGGGGACGCGGCTCGTCGAAACCGAAATTGCCGAGCAGTACCTGCTGGAATTCGATGCCTTCGCGGAATCTTTAATTGACAAAACTGCAGTGCCCACCCCCATTTCCGATGCAGTGGCAAATATGGCGGTCATTGATGCACTTTTCGCTTCGGCCGAATCGGGCAAGTGGGAAAACATAATCAAATACTAGCCCAAAAGGCTCGCGCCGTTTTAATGGCGCAAACTATTGGATATTGATGTAGTACCGTTCCAGATAGGCAATCCGCCGCCGGGCATCGTTATAGCGGCTGCTCTGGGGATACTCCCGGACAAGGCGGCGGTAGTAATCCAGGGACAGGCGGATATCCCGGCTGGGGCTGTTCGCCTCATAAAACTGACCATAAAGCCAATAAGCCTCGTCACTCCCCGAGGGGTATTGTTCCCGGAATTGATCCAGAAAACCAATCGCCGCCGCTACCCGCCCGGCGTCAAACTCTTCCCGGGCTCGTGTCAAATACTGGTCCGCCTCAAGTTTTTGCAGAGGCGCCGTGTCTTGTGCCGATGGAGTCGGGGGCAAAGCTGAAACCGGCTCGGCTGCCTGGCCGCCTTCTGCTTGAGACGGCTGCCCCTCTGTTGCGGGCATTGCAGGGACGGGAATTGCCGCTGGGGCAGGCGCTGCCGCAGGACTGCCTCTGTCCCGGCGGAAGGCCTCAGCTTCCTCGGCAACCGTCGGCCACCGGGGTTCAGCCACAACCCGGCCACGATCCAACACCGGATTAAAATAGCCGGTAAGGGAAATTTCCGGGGCCTCCCCGATTATCACCTGGACATGGTCATTCAGAATATAATCCCGAACAAAATCCTCTTTGTAAAAATTAAGCGCATAGGTTCCGGCTGCTTCTGCCTGAAAAATAAAGCTCTGGCCTTCAAAATCCAGCCGCCGGGAATCATAGCTTATTCCCCGACGAGACCCCAATTCCCCCAGATACACCCAGCCTTCACCCCGGAAGGGAATTTCCACCAACTGACCCACGGTGGCCCGGACAATCCGAGAAAAAACAATCCCCTCTTCTTTCCTCACCACAGGCGGAATAGCAGCGGGAGGCTCCGGGACAGGCCGTACCGGCAGGGGAACAGGCTCACGGACGCTGGGGGATGGGATTTCTTCCTCCGGGGAAATCTCCGCCGAAGGCTCCGAGTCGGACTCGGCAACGGGAAGTGAAGGAGTGACAGCGGCAGGCGGCGCCGGACTTGGAGGCGGGACCGCAGGCGGCGCAACAGGAGGAGGCGCGGGCGGTGTGAGAGGCTGCGCCACAGCAGGGGGAACCGGCGATGCTTGGGCAATGACCTCCGGAACCGGTTCTGTCGCAAGGGAGGCTGCCTGAGGCTTCGGCTCCGGGGAAGGCAGAACCGGGACAGCCGGTTCAGGCAGTACCACCAAGAGCGGCCCCTCTACAGGGGGCATCTCCGCTGAATCTACTTCAGCCAGATCAACCACAGGCTCAGACAAATCTACAAGTATGTCGACTTCGGCGGGCTCCTCCGGCAAGGCGGCAACGGATAATTTTTCGTCGGCGGGAATCATTTCGGGAACAGCTTCGAGCCTAACTATTTCCGGGGATGGTTCCGGGGAATCGCCGCTTTTGTTTTCATCAGATGCCAAAGGTTTCAGTACGACCGGCGGGACAGTCTTACAGGATAAAATAATGGTGAGGGGTATCAATATCAGAAGAAAAGGGTGTCTCAACATCACGGCACATGCTCCAAAAGGTCATCTA
>BOAV01000121.1 GCA_026002045.1 Spirochaetia bacterium
CGCGGGCAAGCCCGCAGTCAGGCTCGCCGCTACGCGGACTTCGCCTAACTGCGGGTTTACGCCATGCCGCTACGGTCAGGCTTCGCCTGCCCTCCGCGTCACGGCGCAAACCCGCGCCCACGTTATGCGCAATTTTGCCTTGACATTTTTCAAATTATTGGTTAAAATAACATTAGGAGTTAAACCATGAAAAAGCTTGCTTTTTGTATATATTTCATTTTTTTAATCGTTGCTATATCTGCACAAGATCGTATCAACTTATTTAATAATGAAATCGATGTTTATAATTATAAAAATCCGGGGTTTCCAAATCCTATAATGGAAAAGAGAATTTCATTAACTAATGAGAAAATGAGAATATATAATAAAAATTATAGCGAAAAACACGAAGAATATCCTATAACCTGGGAAATCATAAATAAAAATTATTTCATTACATTTAATTATACCGGTGTAAATTTTGGCAATAATGTAAGTCATGGGATTAAAAAATATTTGGTGTTATCTCGTGTTGTGTTAATTGGCGATAGGCAATATTCTGACTATATCGCATTATATGACAATAATAATGAATTAGTAATGGAAGTTTCCCGGTTTGACAAACGGATGGGGGATTTTACAATAAGTGCAACCAGTGAATTAAAAGAAAATAGTATTACCTATACGGCAAGTAATTTATTCGATACTTCACATCTAACGCCTTGGGTTGAAGGCGTAAATGGGAATGGTGTAGGAGAAAAAATAACACAAACTATAGGATATAACGATTCTGCAAAAACTTATTACCTAATTATTTCCAATGGTTTTGTTAACAATAATAAGCCATATTTGTATGAATATAACAATCGGGTGAAAGCTGTCAAGATTTATCCTGATGATAAAGTTAATGATTTTGTAATTATCAATATTGAAGATACCCCCAATATTCAATGTATTGAATTCATTTTTAAAGGTTATTGCCGAAAAAGTATGACAATTGAGATAATGGAGGTATATCCAGGTAGTCATTATGACGATACTTGTATTAATTATTTAGAAATTAACGGCTATTAGTGTAAAAAGGCAAAACTGCGCATAACATACGCTATACGCTGCGCCGCAGTAGCGGCTTGGCCTACGAAAAACCCCAGTCGGCCTTCGGCCTTTGTGGGGTTTTTCTCCGGCACATTTTTATGGCCCTGGAAACCTACGGTTTCCTTATTCGGGCCATAAAAACGTCGTATAGCTTTCACGTTATGCGCAATTTTGTCCTTAACGTATTGACAATATAAATAAAATATTTTATATTAATAAAAGGAGGTGTTAATATGAAAATGAGTATGACATTATTTTTTCTAGTTTTTTTATTAATATCTTGTAAAAAAGCAGACAATACTCATAAGGGGCCTTTCGGTAATGAAAATAGTGATTTTATAGAAAATAAAATAAATAATAGTGACAATACAAATAAAATCATTGAAGTTGAATTAATGTTTGTAAATTCTCCAGAAGGTTTAAGGGTTAGAGCAGAGCCAAATATTAATAGTGAAAAAATATATTTATTGAACAATGGACAGGAAGTTTCCATTCTAGATAAGGATATAAATAATGTACAAATAGATGGTATTAATGGCAGTTGGTATTTAATACAGACAGAAGAAATAACAGGCTGGGTATTTAGTGGATATTTATCTAATAGTATTGTAGGTAACACTAACACAATGCCAAAATTTAATATTACAAACACAGGGATACATAGATGGGTTGCTAATGAGTTAAGGGGGAAAGAATATATTGCAATTTATAAATGCAAGGAAATAAAAACAAGCGAAAAGAGTTTTGGATATGAGGAAATAATAAAAAGACTTGCAGATAGCTATTTGTTAATTTTTGAAAGAACTGGAAATAATAGATATATTTATGACTGGCAAGGAATGATTGATTATCTACCACGTAGCGGTGATGGCACACACGGTTCAGATCTCATTGTAAATGCAGCTTGGGAATCATCTAACTGGAAAACATATGAGGATAACGTTGTACTTGAAGATATTTTTCAAGTACAATTTGATAGTTGGCGCACGGATAATAATGATATGATAATATATGATTATGAAATAAATGTTATTTATGAACGAATAAAAAATTGAAAAGGACAAAACTGCGCATAACATACGGTTTGCGGTTCGGGGCTAAAGCCCCTCCGGGTTCCGTTCGCCTAGGTCAGTCGCTACGCTCCTTCCCACGGCTCACTCCACCCACATTTTGCCAGCCCTGGTCTTTGCTTCGCAAAGCCCTTATTTGGGCTGGCAAAACGTCGCAAACCTTTCACGTTAGGCAAAATCCGCTACGCGGCTCTTGCCTAACGTGGGCGCGGGCAAGCCCGCAGTCAGGCTCGCCGCTACGCGGACTTCGCCTAACTGCGGGTTTACGCCATGCCGCTACGGTCAGGCTTCGCCTGCCCTCCGCGTCACGGCGCAAACCCGCGCCCACGTTATGTGCAATTTTGGCTAAGCTGTTTTGAAATAAAATAAAAAAACAATTGACAAAAAAATATAAAGGATATAAAATATTTTCTATGAATAATTCAATAAGAAAATGCACAATAATATTATTGGTTATATTGTCTTTTCAAGGTTGTTTGACTGAAAAAGATATAAATATAAAAATTATTAGAGAAGAAAATAATGGTAGAATGAATATGATTCCATCGGAAATATATATTTATCAAAATAATATTTTACTGAAAAATATAAATAATGTTAAAATATATAACATATATGATATAAATAATAAGGTATTTATAAATAAAATAAAAAATAATGTAATAGTATTATTTGGTGGAAATATGGCGTCTCTTAAATTACCGTCAGGTGAATATAGTATAAAAATTAGTACACCAATAATTGACCAACAAGATTATTTAGGAGAAACGGGAAATTGGGAATCGGAATTGTATAATATAAATATTAAACATGGGGAAGAAAATATTATATATATTTATCCTGGTAGTAATGAAAAAGGATATAATGGATCATGGATTATAACAAAAGATGAGAAATAAAATAAAAATGGGGTACGCCCAAACTGCACATAACATACGCTATACGCTGCGCCGCAGTAGCGGCTTGGCCTACGAAAAAACGCAGTCGGGCTACGCCCTTTGTGCGTTTTTTCTCCGGCACATTTTTGCGGTTGCTGGAAACCTGCGGTTTCCTTTATCGCAACCGCAAAAACGTCGTATAGCTTTCACGTTATGTGCAATTTGGGCTAAGCTGGTTGGAATATAATATTGACAAAAAAATATGAAGTATTATAATGTAACTATGGAGGATAATTATGTTTAAAAACTTTATTATTATATTGGTATCATTAGTGATAATGAATTCTTGTGATAAAAATAATAAAATGTTAAAGGAAGATATAAATAATAAAGATAATATTGTATATTCCTTAGTAGAAAATGATCTTTCTGAGGATGATATTAAATCATTGCTATATTCTTACGAAATAGTTGCAAAACCGCCATATAATGCAAAATTACTTTTTCTAGAAAAAATTAAATTTGGAATTCCGGGCGGGGACAACTGGCTTGCCGAATGGAGTAGTCGGGATGGGGGAAATGGCGGTACCTTAGTATTGTATTTAATAAAAAATAATGCAATTAAGAAGCATTATTACTCAATTGGCAATTTTGATATGCAAGTTCATAGCCGTTTTGATATTATGAAAGATATACCGGGTATACATATTAGGAACGGAACAAGTTCATTGGGGGATTTTAACGAAGATGGTATTGACGAAATATTTCAATACGGTTTTTATGGTATGGGTTTTTCCGTGAATATATGGGGCTATGATGCTGAAAAAGATGATTTGGTCACCTATTGCGATATTCCCTTTCGCATCATTGATGCCGAGAATGGTCAGGCGCCCGTTGAATTTATGACTTACAAGGGCATAGACGGGTTTAAGGTATACTATGCAGAGACCGTTGTAGCAGGCGGTCCCAATGATATACCAGAAACACCGCTTGGCAATGATAAATGGTTTTTTTATACATGGGATGAAGGGGAAAAAAAATATATTAGAATAGAAGAAGTAAAAGATGGGGAATAAAATTATGGGGTACGCCCAAACTGCACATAACATACGCTATACGCTGCGCCGCGGTAGCGGCTTGGCCTACGAAAAAACGCAGTCGGGCTACGCCCTTTGTGCGTTTTTTCTCCGGCACATTTTTGCGGTTGCTGGAAACCTGCGGTTTCCTTTATCGCAACCGCAAAAACGTCGTATAGCTTTCACGTTATATGCAATGGGGGCTAAATTGATTGGTAAAAGAAATGGGATAAAAAATTTACTGGAAAATAATTGACAAAATAATGAATATATGCCATAAAATGAATATGAGGAAAATATATGGAATATAATAATGACTTTTGGGAATATTTGGAAAAAATTATACAAAATAATAAAATAATAATTGATAGACCCAAAGGAACAAGACACCCAAAATATAATGATATGGTTTATGAAATTGATTATGGTTATATAAAAAATACAAAATCAATGGATAATGGGGGAATAGACATTTTTGTAGGTTCTGAAAATAATGAAAAGATAGACACAATAGTTTGTACAATAGATTTAATAAAAAATGATTCAGAAATAAAAATATTAAAAGGATGCACCGAAGAAGAAAAAATAAAAATATATGATTTTTTAAATAATTCAAAATATATGAAAGCAATAATGGTAAAAAGGAAATAGAAAAAACAATAAAAATGGAATAATATTATAAAAATATAAAAGAATGGAGTACGCCCCCACTGCATATAACATACGCTATACGCTTCGCCGCCAGTAGGCGGCTCGGCCTCCACAAAACCCCAGTCGGGCTTACGCCCTTTGTGGGGTTTTGTTCCGGCACATTTTTGCGGTTGCTGGAAACCTACGGTTTCCCTTATCGCAACCGCAAAAACGTCGTATAGCTTTCACGTTATGTGCAATTTGCCCTAAGCTTAGTTGAAAATAAATATAAAACATTGACAATATAAAGAAATACATATATAATACAATTGTTATAAATTATGGAGAATTGAAAATGAAATATTTAGTTCTGTTGATATTTGCTTTATTAAGCCCTGTGCTTTATGCACAAAATTATTACGAAGTACCCTATGTGGGGGGCAACTCTAAACTGGAAGAAATAACAGGCGCGGAAAAGGAACGCATTATTAGCCGGTATACTATTCCGAGAATAATTAATCATTTTTTGGATGATTCACGCGGACTTAACGGAAACTTAAAAACTATCTACCGTGAAACAGTTCCCGATGAGACTGGTAAGGCAGCCCTAACCGTTTATAGGGTTATGTATGATCTGGCAAGAAAAACTTCGTTGAATTTTATTGAAGATGATAACACTGTGCGGGAGACATACGGACAAGCGTTGTATATCCTGAATCCTAAAAATCAGGCAGTAAAACTATTTGCCAAGACATTGTATTTTAGTGATGGATCTTCTATTGGCGTAAATAACGGTTATGGAGTTGATGGGGAAAATTATTATTTCAAAATGATAGGCAATACCATATTTTTTATAGAATATAGTTTACAAGCAAGATGGTATGAGTCGGGAATGGATGAAGAAAGTTATCAAGTTAGGTTTAGTCAAGATCAGCATGCTACGATATTTCGATGCACTCTTGATAAATTATTTGAAGAGATGGAAAAGAAGTTTGACAGATATAATTCATATAAGGACATCAAGTTGTGTTCAATTGATGCACCATTCCCATTATTGGACAGGAATAATCCTTTTCGGTATAGTATACAAAACGCCTTTGACGGCAGTCCCACTACCAGCTATGTGGGGGACACCGAAGATAGGTTATTTGAAATAAACATTCTTTTTACAGCCCCCTTTGAATTTACAAAAATAGCCATAATCAATGGGTATGCTCAATCAGAAATATTATATCACCGTAATAATCGTATCTCTGAAATTAGGTACGCAATAGTTAATAATGATA
>BOAV01000122.1 GCA_026002045.1 Spirochaetia bacterium
AAACCACGCTTCGCTATCCGGGGCAGCAATCGACCAGCCGCCGTTCATTTCGTCCTCTGTTACCAACTGCGGTGCAGCTTTCAATAACCTGTCAAAAGAATTGATAGAATCTTTACCTACCACGTCAAGCGAAGAAATACCTCCGCCTTTGCCGCAGGAAACCGTTACCATTACCAGCAGCCCAAAAAGAGCCGCTGCCATAAAAACACTTGTCTTTTTCATTCTGTCTAACCTTCTGTAAGTAGTAATTTTCAGATTCATACAAACCTGTTTTAGTTAAGCTAACCTTGAAAACAAAATCGAACATAAACCAAAGGTTTATGCCTTTGACGCCTTAAACCGTTTGAGACGCAGGGCGTTGGTTAATACCGACACCGAAGAAAGACTCATGGCGGCGGCGGCGAATATCGGATTGAGAAGCGGCCCGCCTGCCAGGTACAAAAGACCCGCCGCAATGGGAATACCCACCACGTTATACCCAAAAGCCCAAAAGAGATTTTGCTTGATGTTACGGATCGTCTTTTTGCTCAAATTGATAGCCGTGGGAACATCCATAAGGTCACTTCTCATTAACACGATGTCGGCGCTTTCCATTGCCACGTCAGTACCGCTCCCGATGGCGATACCGATGTCCGCCTGGGCAAGCGCCGGAGCGTCGTTGATGCCGTCTCCGACCATCGCAACCTTACGCCCTTCATCCTGTAACTTTTTCACTTCGGCTGATTTGTCCTGGGGCAGCACTTCCGAAAGTACCCGGTCTATGCCTACCTGTTTGGCGATAGCGGCGGCGGTTTTCTTGTTGTCCCCGGTAATCATGGCAACCTCAATCCCCATTTTGTGGAGGCTTTCAATAGCGGCTTTGCTCGACGGTTTTACCACATCCGCAACGGCCACAATGCCCGCAATCTTCCCATCCAGCGCCAAGTCGCCAATGGCGACATACATGGGCGTTTTCCCCTCACCGGCCAGCCGGTCTGAATCGGCTTCCAGTGCGGAAAGGGAGATACCCCGCTCGTCCATAAGTTTACGATTTCCGATAAGGGCCTTTACTCCGTTTATCTCCGCTTCTATTCCCCTTCCGGTAATGGCTTCAAAATTCACCACCCCAAGGAATTCAAGGTTCTTTTCCTGTGCGCCCAAAACAATGGCCTGCCCCAAAGGATGTTCAGAGCCTTTTTCCGCTGAGGCGGTTATTTGCAAAAGATAATTTTCCGCAATACCGTTGACGGTGACAATATCAGTAACTTTGGGCTTCCCTTCGGTGATGGTTCCGGTCTTGTCAAACACAATGGTTTGTATCTTGTGCGCTGTTTCCAGAGCCTCGCCGCCCTTAATCAAAATACCGTTTTCCGCTCCCTTGCCGGTTCCCACCATGATCGCCGTGGGCGTTGCAAGGCCGAGGGCGCAGGGACAGGCGATGACCAGTACGGAGATAAAAATGGTGAGGGAGAATTCGAGAACCGATTTTCCTGCGGGGAGCGTTACGAAACCGGCTGAAGCCGCCGCAAACCACGCAATGCCGGCGACAAGTGCAATGAGGCAGACAATAGGCACAAAGTAACCGGAAACAATATCCGCCAGTTGCGCTATGGGAGCCTTGGAACCCTGGGCATCTTCCACCAGCTTGATGATCTGCGCCAGAGCCGTATCGCTACCGATTTTTTCAGCCTTGAACTGAATAACACCGTTGCTGTTAATCGTGGCGGCAAACACTTTGTCCCCGGCTTTTTTATCCACCGGCATACTTTCCCCGGTAAGCATGGACTCATCAATGGCGGTGTGGCCTTCGGTAACAACGCCGTCCACGGGGATCTTCGCGCCGGGCTTTACCACAATAATATCGCCGGGGATCACTTCATCAATGGGGATTTCTTTTTCCACGCCGTTTTCAATAATGATCGCCGTCTTGGGTGCAAGCCCCATCAGCTTTTTGATAGCCTCGCTGGTGCGGCCCTTGGAAACCGCTTCAAGGGATTTACCCAGCAGGATGAGGGCGATAATCACCCCGGCGGTTTCAAAGTACAGGGCATCCACGGCCCGGAAATTGCCCTGGGCGATTTGCCATATATTGTAGAGGCTGTACAGCACCGCCGCCGATGTGCCGATGGCGATAAGACTGTCCATATTGGGGCTGCGGTGTAAAAGATTTTTGAAGCCCACGGTGTAGAAGCGGTAGCCAACCGCGATAATGGGAATGACCAGCACAAGTTCAGCCAGCCCATAGAGCAGGGGGAAATTCATCGGGGCCAGGGCCTTGGGGAAGGGGAGGCTGAACCATTTAATCATAGGAACCATGGCGATGTACAAAAGCGGCGCGGCAAATGAGACCGCCACGATGAACTTTCTCCAGAGAATTTTTATTTCCCGCTCTTTCCGCAGTTTGTCCTCGTCAACCGCGCCCTCTTTGGAAAAGTCCAGCGCCTTATATCCCGCTTTTTCAATCGCTTCTTTAATAGCGGAAAGCCGCAGGGCCTGGGGATTGTAGATCACCGTTGCCTTTTCCGTGGCAAGGTTTACTGTGGCAGTTTCAATCCCTTCCAGTTTACGGATCGCCTTTTCAACCCGGGCGGAACAGGCGGCGCAGGTCATCCCGCCGATGGGGATTGTAACGGTACTACCTTTCGGTTTATCCAATACTTCGTAGCCGATTTTCGTCACCGCTTCCTTGATACCGGAAAGGGTGAGAGTATCGCCGTATTCTACAAACAGTTTTTCGCTGGCAAGATTTACCGTAGCGGTCGTAACCCCCTCCAGTTTCTTCACCGTTTTTTCTATCCTGCCCGCGCAAGCCGCGCAGGTCATGCCGCCAATGCTTAAGGTCAGGCTTTCCATTTTACACTCCTTCATTTACCGTGGAGAAAATTGTGACGCAATTTTCTCCAACGCGGTTAGTTTCGCAGAAATTAACCGCGCCTCCACCTTGCAAAGATAGATTTTGCTTCTTTCAAATAGTCTTTTGAAATGGTAATGGTATTGGCCGTTACAGTTTTATTTTGAGGGAAAATCGGCACCGGGTTACAACCGCCGCTCCGTACTTCCACCTGGCTCATGCGGAAACGGTTACCGCAGTTTTGACAGACAAGGACGGTCCCCTGCTGTTTGTAAAACCCACGGCCCGATCCGTAACAGACCTGACAGGTATTAAAGGCCGTGCGTACCGTGCCGTCCGGGGCCTTTACCGCCAATACCTCAAGCCGGGTTCCTTCAATATCCACCGGATAGAAGACGGCGTTTTCCGTAACTTCGGAAATTTGGATTACGAGGTCACGGTCGGCGATGGCGGGTTTTACAACGTTTTGTCCTGCCGTTTGTCCGAAAAGGGCGGAACCCATTATCAACAGGGCCGCCGTTAAAACCAATGCTTTTTTCATTTTTAACCTCTCCTATAATGGCGGCTTGCCGCCAACGTATATCGAAATGTTACGCGAAGCGTAACATATAACTCCTATAAAAAATCCAAACACAACATTGTGTCAGAATGATGTCTTTTACTCATCATTCTGATTTTTTTTACCCCGGCCCCGCACAAGCATGACAATCACAATCGCAATAGCCGGAACGATACAATGCCAATGGCTCAACAAAAAATCCATTTTATAATCCTCCTTAAAATCTTTGCCGCTTAAACTTTACCACGCGATTGTGTCAGCTCTTTTCATAACCCACGGAATTTTTTTACGCTCCGGCTCCGCCGCAACAACCACCGCCAGCCGATGCCGCCGCTTCAAAATAAGCGTCAGGGTATATCATGGTTTCATAATTCTCCACTTCCGTCTTGATTGCCTCGATGTCTACCTTATTCAAGTCATCAACCATTTTCACATAACCGTAAAACACATTGTCGCCGGTTGAAAAATCAAAGTCATTGGTAGGCATAAGCTCGATCGCATTTTCCCCCTGCTCTATATCAAGCCGGGTATAATAGGCGGGGAAAATAAGGCGGCTGTTGCCCGGATCAAGGGAATTGTTGTTGATGACCAGCAGGGCCGGCATATTCCGCTGAAATACGATTACGCCCGGGTCTATGCCGTCATCACGGAGATTAAGGGTAATGGTCTGATAGGGAAAACCATAAGTTTCAGGCCCTTGAATTTCAGCTAAGGACACATTGTCTGTGGGTATGGCTACCCCTGCCGGTGTAGGATTTAGGTTAGGTTCTCCGATGTCGGCTATGCTCTGCCCTTCTTCGATTACCGTGATGGAACTGCGGATCATGCCCATCCAGCAGGAGTAGGAAAATTTACCGCTTTTCGTTGGGGTAAACTCAACAAGGTTTTCTCCGGGGGTAAAGCGGTGTTCAATGCCATATTCCCGAACAATCATGCGGTTATTGCAGCCGTTGATACTTCCCGCCGGGGCGTTAATAATCCATTTGACCGGAATACCCTGCTGCACGGTGATCGCAGGATACCTCCCCCCGCTCAAGGTAGAATTGATAATTTGAACGCCGTTTTCAATTACCGGAACAAAAGCCCCATCCCCGGCCCCGCCTGTTTTTGAGGCGAGGGGATTGATCGCGGCAACAGCCTTATCCACAAAATTGAAACTAAGTCCCGCAAGCCCCCATCCATAGGTGAACATGGTCATGCCCATCACCGTTATAATAATGGCCCCAACCTTCATTACCCGGCGGGAAAAATCGTGTCCTTTGGCGCCGCTCAAAAATGACCCCAAAGTTCCGATGCCGAACATCAGGGGAACCGTCCCCATGCTGAAAAGGAACATGGAGATGCCCCCGGCTATGGGGCTTCCGGTGGAAAGGGCGTAAAGCTGCATAGCCTGTAAGGGGCCGCAGGGCATTAGCCCGTTGAGTAATCCGATGATGAGCGGGTTTTTGTTTCCGGCCTTTTGCTCGTCGATTTTCCGGGCAAATATTTTAGGCATACTCAGATTGAAGCGGCGAAGGATGGTTCCTGCGGAACCTTGAAAGATGCCCAGCATATTGATACCCATGATCACCATGAATACCCCGGCGGCAAGCTGGACAATGCCCTGAAACCGTCCCGAAACGGTAATTACCGATCCTAATGCGCCGACAATGATCCCCACGGTGGTATAGGAAATTACCCGCCCGGCGTTGTAAAGGATTGAAGGAAACAGCACCTTCCAGCGTTTTCCCTCTTGCGGCGCAGCGGCGGCGGTTGGGAGACACTGCGAAAGGTTAATCCCCCCGCACATGGCAATACAGTGAACCGAGGTAATAAGGCCGATAACAAACAGCATACCGTACCCCATGCCGGCCTCAGCCAGCGGGAAGGCGGATGTGATGGTACTAATCCCAAGTCCCCGCAGCAGTACATAGAGGGAAAGGATTATGACCAGCGTCCCGATGATCTCCGTTACCGGGGATGCGGCTTTGCCGCCCGGTACGGGTTCTTTCAAAACTTTATAGTCCAGTGTTTCTATCGCCGCCTTAATCTCGTTAAAGGTAACAACCGAAGGGTTCCAGGTAACGGTAGCCGTTCCGGTGCTGTAATTTACCGTTGCGTCCTCGACCCCTACGGTGCTTTTCAGTTTTTTTTCAATCCGGTTCTGGCAGTTTACACAGGTCATGCCGCCAATACGGAACGAAATTGTTTTCGATGTTTCCATGACCTTATTTTACCACATAATTGTGTCAAAATTATGTCGATTGAAAAAAGTTCTTGAATTTTTCTCTTTGGGGGGAATAAAGGGGATTAGGGTCATACTCTCCCCTTAAAAGAGTCTTTGTTATGAGTAAAAATGTCACGTTTTTCCGATTTTTTCAGGCAGCTACGCAGGGATTGGATGAACTGGACGGGGCGCCGTTTGCGCTGCCAGGTTTTATGCGCTTGCCCCGGCATTAGATTTGTAGTATCCTGTACGCAGGAGGCCGATATGAGCGATGCGGCGGTTTTATTAGAGGAAATCCAATCCCTTCCGCCCAATCTTGTAGCGGAGGCTCTGGATTTTGTGGGGTATTTGAAGCAAAAAAGCCGGAAAGAAACGCCGAGGGG
>BOAV01000123.1 GCA_026002045.1 Spirochaetia bacterium
CGAATTTTGCTTCCGCATGAACCGGCGGTTTTTTGCTCCACAGCTTTTTGACCGACTTTTGTGTGCCTGTTCTTCTACCACAACCATTACTTACAAAAATCTTGTGGAGACATCTTGATAGTCATATATTTAAATTATTCTGGAGACAATTTTGTGCTATTATTAAATCTGTTATACCGATATTATTATATCCATGTTTAAAGTTTAACAATTGAAAATCTTGCAATTCTTGCCAGTTAATATTTACTTCATATTTTGTAATACTATTTAATAATTCCTCCAAATGCATTTCTTTTTTATGTCTGATTGAAGGCAATAATTCAGTCAATATTAAATCATTGGTACAGGTCATATTATTATAAATTAACACTTTTATAAATTGATATGCTTTATTTCCCCTGAAATATTCTATCCATGCCGATGAATCTATTAAAACATTGTTCATCTTTTTCTCATTGCCTCAAGATCTATTTCCAGATCAATTTTACCGAAATAATCCGCCAATTCTTTGATCCTTTCCTTTTGTATTAAATTTTCTAAAGCCGTTTTAATAACATCCGTTTTGGTCTGAATTTTCGTTATTTCCATGGCATCCGTGACCAATGCATCAGGTAATTCCAAAGTGGTTCTCATAAATATCCTCCAATACATATAATACCATAAACCGATCTGTATTGTCAAGTGTTTTTATGCATATTTTGAACGATTTTTTCTTCATGCCGCAAGGATGCGGCATATTTTTTCATAAATTTTCAGGTTTTAATTGCACATAACGTGAAAGCTATACGACGTTTTTGCGGTTGCGATAAAGGAAACCATAGGTTTCCAGCAACCGCAAAAATGTGCCGGAAGAAAAACGCACAAAGGCCGTAAGCCCGACTGCGTTTTTCTGTAGGCCAAGCCGCTACTGCGGCGTAGCGTATAGCGTATGTTATGTGCAGTTTGCCCGTACTCCATTTTTTATATATATTATTCATATTAATAAATATCTCCAAATAGCCAGCCGGAATTATCATCAAATAAATTTAATTCGGCTAGACAGGTATCATCATATTTATTGCCCGGAAAATAACTCTGTATCTCCAGTGCGCAAGTCGTTCTAGTCTGAGCCTCCATTGCATCAATGACCTGCATTTCCATATACTTGTCTTTTAAGGCACTTGATATATAAGTCAGCCTATTGCCATTGCCCTCTTTACGAACTCCGTAGCCTATTGCTGAAATCCGGTTATTTGCAGAATAAAGCTGTTCCGATTGGGCATACCCGTTAATTACGGCAATTTTTGTACATCTATTGGGAGTTGTAAAAGAAATATTTATATCAAACAACCTATCTTCGGTATCACCCACATAGCTGGTAGCTGGACTGCCGTCAAAGGCGTTTTGGATACTATACCGGAAAGGGTTATTCCTGTCCAATAATGGGAATGGTGCACTAATTGAACATAACTTAATGTCCTTATATGAGTTATAACTGTCAACCGTCTTTTCCATCTCTTCAAATAATTTATCAAAGGTACACCGAAAGACCTCGGCAGACTGTGATTGAATAAACTCAGATCCATAACTTTCTTCATCCATTCCCGACTCATGATGATATGCTATCAATCCATAGCTAATAAATATTATAGTATTACCGCTTATCCTAAAACAATAATTACCCCCGTTAACTCCACTGGCTCTATCATTACCCAGATAGGCGGCATCACTAAAATACAATGTCCTTGCAAATAATTTTACCGCTTGATTCTTAGGATTCAGGATATACAATGCTTGTCCGTATGTTTCCCGCACAGTGTTATCATCTTCATTAAAATTCGACGAGGTTTTACTTGCCAGATCATACATAACCCTATAAACGGTTAAAGCTGCCCTACCGGTTTCATCGGGAACGGTTTCACGGTAAATTGTTTTTAAGTCGCTGTCAATTTTTCTATAATCAAGGAAATTATCTACTCGTCTTGGAATAGTATACCGGCTAATAATGCGTTCTTTTTCTGCGCCTGTTATTTCTTCCAGTTTAGAGTTGCCGCCCACATAGGGAACTTCGTAATAATTTTGTGCATAAAGCACAGAGCTTAATAAAGCAAATGTCAATAGAACTAAATATTTCATTTTCAATTCTCCATATTTTATACCAATTGTATTATATAAGTAATTTTTTATATTGTCAATGTTTTATATTTTTTTTCAACTAAGTTTAGGGCAAATTGCACATAGCGTATGTTATGTGCAGTGGGGGCGTACCCCATTATTTCTTATATTTATTTATCCAATATTGTCTTTTGTTTTTATATTTTTATACAATCCTTTTTTCCATATATTTGTTTTGATTCTTAAAGACCATGTTCCAGCCTTTTGGAATATTGATGTATACAAAATAATACTATTATATTTTCCATTCAGCGGCGAAGCCGCTTGGCATAATATACAAAAAATTCGGCGGCTTAGCCGCCACCCCATTATTTTCTTATTGGGACAGACCTATCCCTTTTATTATTTTATGATAAACATATTCCCTATATTATAATTCGGCAGCCGAAAACATACTCGAAAAATACGTATAGGTACTTTTTCAGAAAATGCCTCTTTATTATACCATATACATTATTTTATTGTCTATATTATTTTGCAAAAATCATAGCCCCCATTGCACATAACGTGGGCGCGGGTTTGCGCCGTGACGCGGAGGGCAGGCGAAGCCTGACCGTAGCGGCATGGCGTAAACCCGCAGTTAGGCGAAGTCCGCGTAGCGGCGAGCCTGACTGCGGGCTTGCCCGCGCCCACGTTAGGCAAGAGCCGCGTAGCGGATTTTGCCTAACGTGAAAGGTTTGCGACGTTTTTGTGGCCCGAATAAGGGCTTGCGTAGCAAGACCAGGGCCACAAAAATGTGGGTGAAGTGAGCCGTGGGAAGGAGCGCAGCGACTGACCTAGGCGAACGGAACCCGGAGGGGCTTTAGCCCCGAACCGCAAACCGTATGTTATGCGCCGTTTTTTTCCTTACAATAATTTATCCATTCAGCCTTTGTAAATTACGATCTATTGCTTGCTTAAAGCTTTCAGTAATTACCTGCATACTATCTGCTTGATAATTAACAGATATATTATTTTGCATTGCAAAAACATCAATATCTATTGATGTAGATAAATTATTATCCACATAAGATGATGCTTGTGGATCATATTCATAGTCTTTCGTCAAAGTTGCAAGCAAGCCTTCCTGTATTAACGTCTTTCTACTCATTTCAATCCTCCTATGATTGTTTTTTTAGTCTTTCAAAAATAATTGCTAAAACCAATGCTGTTACAGCACAAACTATACATAACCCATACCATATAATTTTTAGTGGATCGTTTGGTACTATGTTAAATATAATAATTGAATATAATAAAATATTTAGGCCAATAGAAAAGAAGCTAATTACAAGACCTTTTGTATAATTTCGTTGATTATTTTCAACAATACTATTTATTTCTAATATTGCCATAGTATATCTTTCTGAGAGGCAATTACCAATGAATCGAATCGGATGAACTGCATTACAATCAAAATTAGCGGGATCTTCAGCAATTTCTGTAACAACTTTTGCTTCTATATTACTTACCAATTCCTTATACATATCTTTTGGTAAAGGTAAATCTGTCTTGATTGTTTTAGGCATTATTACTTTAAATAGAAAGATACTCGCAATAATACCAATAAAAAGTGAAGAACAAATACCAGGAAGAACGATAAAATTCCAATCAATATTATCCAAAATTGGTTTAGAATTTTTTTCAATATTAATTATTTGAAATAAAATGGTTATTGAAAAAGTGATAATTGCCAATAAGATAGAAGCATTTTGTTGCATTTGAGAAATTCTTTGCCACTGCATTTGATATTTTATGGACGCAAAATCATTAACAGAGGATTGAATGTTGGTATAGAGCTGCTCTTTTAGCATTTTCATAATTTTTCTCCTTTTGTGCCATAAGTTTATTTTACTACAGTAACCAAAAATAGTCAATACAAAAAAATTGAAAAAAATGGCGCATAGCGTATGTTATGCGAAGTGCAAATTGCTTTTATAATGGTATCTCATATCCTTTTATGGTAAATGTATTTAGATAATATATTATTTTGAATACATCTGAATCATCATCTTGATAATGAGATATTTTTTTTATATAAATTTCATTATCTATTTTTATCGTCAAATTTCCGTAAAACCCTTCACTTCCAACCCAACCATGTCTTGCCTCTATCTCTTTAGTTATATCAAATGTTTTTATATAATTATAAATCTTTTGCATTTCAGCCCCAGATAATACATTATAATATATTTCATTCCCGTTTTTTATTGATAATGAATATTGATTATTTTTTTGTTTTATTTCATAAATATATTCTATATCTGAAATCATATAATATCCAAATAATTTTATCTCTAATTCATTATTAAATTCACCTTCATTTGCATTGTTTTTTTCTTGTATAATATTCTTGGTTTCTTCATTTTTATTTTTGTCAACACAAGAAAAACACATTAATTGGTAAAACAATAATATTGTAGATAATACAGCATAATTATACTTCATAATTTTCCCCTATAAATCATAATTATTTTTCTTAATTTTGTCAACAATTTCAATTTGCATTTCGCATAACGTGAAAGCTATACGACGTTTTTGCGGTTGCGATAAAGGAAACCGCAGGTTTCCAGCAACCGCAAAAATGTGCCGGAAGAAAAACGCACAAAGGCCAAAGGCCGACTGCGTTTTTCTGTAGGCCGAGCCCCGAAGGGGCGATGCGTATAGCGTATGTTATGCGAAGTAAAAAATTACTTTACATTATTTTTCTTACTGTATATATTACTATAAATATTATATTTAATATTTTTTCATATAATTTGTAATTCATTGAAAAAATTATTGGAATTAATCTTATTGGTAAATAACCCGTCATAATTATTAATATAATATTTGAATATAATGTTAAATCATTTAATTCTAAGTTCATGTTTACTAATTCAATAATTGAAATATCATAATAAATAAATCCAATAAAAGTTCCGATTGAATACAAAAAGTATAATATGGTTGTGAAAATACTGTTTTCATATTCGAGTTCACAATATATAAATACTTTATCATAAATAATATTTATTATTTTATAACAAAATACAAATAACATTGCAGATGATACTATCGTAAATATAATATTATCTATATGTGTTTCTATAATATAATTTATTGGATAAAATATTACAAATATTACAAAAAATGTAGATAACATATTATTAAAAGAATGATCAAATGGTTTTTCATTTCTAAATATTTTTCTCTTGTTCTTTTTTATTTTTACTAATACTTTATCCATTAATTTATTTTCTTCATAATATTTTTCAACCCCGATTTGAAACCCATTTATAATACCAAAAACTATAACCACTATAGCACTAGTATATGGTTTATCAATTTGAATATAAAATGAATACATTATTCCAATATATGTTAAACCGACAATTGGCATCACTATAAAATACAATAAAACTTTTACCCCACTTATGTTTGCAAATGCGTTAAATAAATTCTTTCTTTTTTTGTTATATAAGTATATAATTGAAATAATTTCACCCATAAATGCTGATGAAAAATATAATAAAATATATTTTAATAATATTGCAAAAAAACTATTCCCCATAACTAATATTTCCATATAGGAATACCAATTATGTAAAAATATTGTTGCCAATATTAGCAAAACATTAATAATATTTTCAATTTTACGAATTGTCATAATATATAATATTACTCCATTTCATTATTTTATGCAATAGTTTTAATTTTTTATTTCGCATAACGTGGGCGCGGGTTTGCGCCGTGACGCGGAGGGCAGGCGAAGCCTGACCGTAGCGGCATGGCGTAAACCCGCAGTTAGGCGAAGTCCGCGTAGCGGCGAGCCTGACTGCGGGCTTGCCC
>BOAV01000124.1 GCA_026002045.1 Spirochaetia bacterium
TGACCGATATGGAAAAAAACATCGTACCGATCCGTACCTTAAAAAGTGCGAAACGTAAGTGGAATTATTTCAACAAGTACAAATGCAACCAGAAACCGAGCTTTTGAGGCTTAAGTTTATGATGTTGCTCCAGGCAGCCTTACACCGCCTCTTGCATGCGTCGCTTTTTTTCATATTTCCTCATAAATGATGTATTCTATTATGAAACCATAATAATAAACACCATTTTCATCCTGACGTGATTTATTCATCAAATACATCTCTTCATGGTCAAAATCAAAATTGGGTTCAACCAAAGTTTTTTTTCCAAAATTATGATTAATAAACCCAGACATTCCCAAAGCAATTGGTTCTACTAATTCAGCAATACCAGGCAATCTTCCAGAAAAATTGAGAAAATAGTCTACCATTACTTTTCTACCCAGAGGGTCATCCGCATAATAATACCATTTAGCATGGACAGAATTATTTGTTTTTGTTATTACAGTTTTCCAGCTATTGCAAAAAGTTTCTATTGGACTTTGAGTTTTATTCCCAGAATAATATTCTCCCACAAGGTATTTTTCAGGAATAGTACTGGTAAATAATATATGAAAATCTTGATACTTGTCCCCCTTATAATAATGACTTTCATTATCATAATCTCGTAAGTCCCAGGTGAGCCGTCCGATTTCCTGTTTTTCCGCAAAAAGGGAAAAACTTACAAAGAGTAAAAATACGGTTAAAAGCTTTTTCATATTTCTTTCTCCTATGCCAACAGCGTTTCATACTTTCGCAACACGACAATATCTTTTTCATACTGTCCGGCAAGTGTTATATCCCTTGCGTTGTCTTTTTTAAATTTATTTGCCATAAACTGGGTTATCGGAAAATCGCTGCCAGGCAAAACGCGGCTTGCCAATCCCGTGCTCACTAATGTATGTACCGATTCTTCAGGCATAAAGGCAGTATCGCACTCAACATTGTCAAAACGGTGCATCATTTTAATCGTCTTGTCGATAGGGCGGCCATGCGCTAAAATAACACGCGCGGCAGGATATTCTTCAAAAAACTTTTCAAACCTGTCGGGGCTATCAACGCCGCTTGGTCCTGTATGAATCAAAATTGGCAATGCGTGCTGCTCGGCATAGCTAAATATTTCGTGCAATGCTTTGTTTTGTTTTTTATCTTTCGCAAATGTCCATGTATGGCTATAGGGATGCAATTTGAATCCGCCGTAAGGGTTGTTTTTCATCACGCTTTCAATAGTAACGCCCTGATTGATATAATCCGGGATAAACCAGAAAAGAGGCGTTGCAATATGACTATCGCAAAGTTTTAACGCACCGTCAATTTCTTTTTCTATTTGGCTATACCGTACGTTGTCTATACAGCTTGATGTAGAAGAATATACAATATGCTTCACGTTGGCATTGAGTACTGTATCAAATACTTCTTGCGCTGAATAATACTGTTCGTCAAATTGCCCGATATGGATATGGTTGTCTGTCATGTGGTTTCTACGAAACCTTGTAGTTTTTCTTTCCAGTCCATCACGATTTTCCGGTTTAGTGCCGCCACCTTGCAGAAATGCTCGTTGATTTTTAGGGGATCGCCGTCAGGGTTTTCGTTGGCATTGCGGACCATGCACATAGCACAGAAAGATTTATCGATGCAGGACAGGCACTTGGGGAAGTCTTTTTTACGGAGGCCCCGCAGGTATTGCACCTTCGGCGAATTGTCCCAGATTTCACGCAGGGACTGTTCCTTGATGTTCCCTACGATATAATCCTGCCAGCCCGCGCAGGGGTAGAGATTGCCATTGGCTATCATACAAATGGATGAAACGCAGACCCCGCAGACAATATCATTGCTTATATCACGAGTATCGGCTTGGGCTATATCCGCACCGGACATCTCTTTTTGATAGTCCGTATCATTACTGATGATGTCGTTGATCACCTGCCCCACTTCATCAAGGGAAAGGCGATTGTCGAGATTGCCGGTGGTGTGGTCGTAGCGGGCCATCATAATGTAATCGGTTACGGCCCGTACCTTGTGTTCCTGCGCCCAATTCAGCACATCAACATAGCAGGTTTTATTTTGCTTCATGGTGGGGCAGCTTATCTGCAAGGGGATGTCATGTTCGATAAGCCGGAGTATCGCGTCTTGAGTTTTCACAAAGGATCCGGGCATTTTGGTAATGGCATCGTGTATTTCCGGTTTCATGCTGTAGAGAGACACCTGTACGCTGGACAGGCGGTTAGCCTTCATCTCGGCAATAATATCATCGTTGAGCAGCGTCAGGTTTGACAATATGTTTATGGAAAAATCATATTCCTTTGCCTTGCGTAAAAATTCAAGAAAGTTTTTGTGCAGCATAGGTTCGCCGCCGGAAAGGGTAAGGTTCAAGAGCCCCATATCACGGCACTGGCCGAGTACGTCATAATACAGCGCGGGATCAATATCGCTGATTTTGTTTTCGTGGGGGATATAGCAATGGACACAGCGTTCATTACAGCGGCTGGTCAGTTCTATTTGCAGGGATGTTAAATGGGGCTTGCCCTTAAAATGTTCATCCAGAAATTCCTGGGTTGATTTTTCCGCCCGCATAATTACCGGGGTAAAATCTTTTTTGATAGTCTTAGGTTCCAAAGTGGCATAGCTAAAACGTGTATCTTTTGCGTCAAGTTCGGCTTCCGTTCCGCCTGAGACGATAAAACCATCCGCTTCGAGCATAGCGTAAAACTCGGCAGAATCTTTTTGTAAAACAGCGGTGTCAACACCGATAAATGATGCCGCAATCTTAGCAGTCAAGGCATCAAGCGATTGCCCGGTGCGGGAAAGGGCTTTGAGAAATACTGCACCCGCAGCATCCACTACACGGTCACCGAAGTCGCTTTTGCTGGTGATGTAACCCACATCGTCATATTGACGGATAAAGGTATCAAATTTCTGCCGGTAGAGCATTTTGTACTTCCTTTTTATTGATTTCTTGCATAGGCAGCCCGTTTTGTATGCCAGTTATGCACTATAAGACGTGTTCTGCGGGCAAGTTCACAAATGTGAGGCGGTATACGGAGGGGGTCGCCTTTTGCATTTTCGTTGGCGTTTCCTTCAAGGCTCATGCCGCAAAACTGAATGTCGGCGCAGTTTTCGCATTTTGGAAAATCTTTGAGACTGATAGTGTGGAGGCGTTTAATTGCAGATGAATTCTGCCAAATATCAGACAAGGTTTGTATGTGTAAGTCCCCCAATACGCAATTCCATGCCGGAGACGGAAGAACAAGACCTGCTGCATTGACATAGACGGAATGAGAGCATGCGTTTTGAACACAAGGGAGTACATCATCTATGTTTTTATAGCCAGGATAAAAGCGTTCCTTGTCCCATGCGCCGGGGTCGTTTTCAAGGACAGTTTCCAGAACTCGCAAGGCTTCGTCTTCGGTTAGGCGATTTTCAAGATTGTCAATTGTGCGGTCAGAACGTGCCATGATCCATGGATCATATGAGAAACTGGCGTCAATACTTTTTGCCCATTGGATAACGCCCGGGTAACTGTCTTTGTTCTGTTTCATTATCGGGCAACAGATGAACACGGGAACGCCCACTTGCGACAGGCGTATAAGGGCAGCTTTTGTCTTTTCGCAGGAACCCGGTAATTTCGTGATTGCGTCGTGAACGCTGGGAGCAACACTGTAAAGAGATGCCGAAACTATTTTAAGGTTTAAAGTTTTAAGACTCATTTCCATACCATTTGTCAGTAATGTCAAATTAGTGAATATGTTTATACGAAAACCATAAAAAGCGGCCTTATCTACGATTTCAAGAAAACTGGAATGCAGCATAGGTTCACCGCCGGATATAATTAAATCCTGTCCACCCATATCCCGATATTCTTCGAAAATACGAAAAACAAATGGCGTATCCATTTCTACATTTTTTGTATCGTGTGGAATATAACAGTGGACGCAACGCTCGTTGCAGCGGCTGGTGAGTTCGAGTTGAAGAGAGTAGAGAGGTGGTGAAATGGTTTTCCTTGTTGGTGTTACGCACATTGTGAAACAACACCTATTTCAAGTAAATATTCTAACACTTCTTCGTTTCGAGCTTGCTCTAAATCAACCGCTGAAAATGTATCTTCGCCAGCTGAAGAGAAGCTACTTATAGTAACGCCACGACTTCTCATATATTCTGTGATTGCTGCCATAGTAGAATGTCCGGCATTGATAGCAACAAGAACATTTATCGCTCTCAGATCAACTGCAGACGATGCGCCCGAAGGATCAATAACAAACCCCTCCTTTGAATCAATAATTTTATAAGTCCATCCTGGATTTATCTGGTATGCCAATTAAAGTCTTCTCCTATAATGCAAAATGGGAAAAATTCCCGCAGACCACTTAGCCTGCGGGAAAACGAGACGAAGATATCACTGAATCCAACTGAACATTCAATTAAAAACTATGCCGATCTTTCGCACGACCTGCAACTCCAATCTGGAGTTCCGCGATACTGATTGCACCCAGCCGCAAACGAACCCTGCTTGCTGTTCTGTGCAAGCACTACCGGTTTTGAATAAGCCATAGTATTTCTCCTTTTCTCAATATCGTAATCAGGAATTCGACGAATCCCCTTTTATCGCCAATGCCGGTTAACCCGCATTGGCGGTTAAAAGCAAATACCCCGCATTAACCCCCAAAAAAACTTTTAACGTCCCGCATAGCGGCTTTTCCTATCCCTCCAAGTATCTTACCGGCAAGACCCTTACCCTTCATTTTTTTGTCTATGGCGGCATCCGTCGCCATTGCATCGTAATCGGGATATGCTGCCCGATAAGCGGCTATACATTCATCAGAGCAAAAACCGGTAACCTTTTGACCATTGTGAGCAATCCACTGTGCAGTATGATTATGTTCCATCTTGCACCAAGGGCATTTCCATGACATAGTATTTCTCCTTCAGGAATTCGACGAATCCCCCTTTGTCGCCAATGCCGGATAACCCGCATTGGCGGTTAAAAGCTAAAATGCGCCCGCTGCAATTGCTCCAAAAATGGCTGCAAGAAGCGGAAAAAGTATTGAGAACAATTGATCACGCCAATCGCCGGTTGTTGCTCCCATAATATGTATCAGAACCCAACGAAGCAGCCATCCGACCACATACCCCGCAAGTGCAAAAGGAATACTCAGAAGAAGAACTTTTATATCAAATGGTTCCCCCTTCCTACCAACGACTTGAGCGATAATTACCGCAATTGCTGAAAGAATCGGTAATTTAATCAAAAACGATTTCATTTTCTCTCCTTTGGAAAAAATATCTCTTACGCTGCCCTTCGCCGCACAAGCGGTTGCTAAGGACATTCGTATTTGCGCGCTATGCTTTTATTCCCCGCTTGTACCGGAAATAGGGGATACCTCTTTAGTGCCGGGTTTGTATCGGGCTATCTGGTTTTCGGAAATCATCAGCCCTTTTTCCATAAGGTAGGCAGTTTGATCCAAAAGCGTCCGGCGTTCAGCCTGTGCGATGGTTTCCAGCCGCTTTTGAAGCAGGGGATCAATTTCAACCTTGACAGAGACCTTGTTCATACGTTATCACCTTTCGCTTTTATTAGGCGAAGCCTATACGGTTTAATACCCCGCGGCTTGCCGCGGCTGAAAGTAAGAATATACTAGAAGGATGAGTGAGATCATCCATAAAGAACATAATGTGAGTACGCTGATGTATCACAT
>BOAV01000125.1 GCA_026002045.1 Spirochaetia bacterium
GTGCTGGTGGAAACCGCCGTCCAGGTTATGCCATCTGTGGAATACGCCATTTTCCCACTGCTCCCAACCGCGACAAACCTGCCGCCGCCGTAGCCTATGCCGTAGATGGTGGTGGTGCCAAATGTGCTGGTGGAAACCGCCGTCCAGGTTATGCCATCTGTGGAATACGCTATTTTGCCACTGCCCCCGACTGCGACAAACGTGCCGCCGCCGTAGGCTATGCCGAAGATGGGGGTGGAGCCAAATGTGCTGTTGGATACCGCCGTCCAGGTTATACCATCTGTGGAATACGCCATTTTCCCACTGTACCCAACCGCGACAAACCTGCCGCCGCCGTAGCCTATGCCCTCGATGTAGGTGTTGCCTAAGGTGCTGTTGGAAACCGCCGTCCAGGTAGTGGGATCGCCTGTTCCGCCACCACCACCTCCGCCGCCTCCACCGCTGTCGGTTGGGCAGCCCGTCAGAACCAATCCGAATAGCAGCATGGCGGCAATTGCGGCTTTGCTGATAATCCCTGTCAGAACCATCTTCTTTTTCATAAAACAACTCCCTTTTTATAGTCCTGATGAATCGAATTACCCGCCCTAACAGGGGCGTGTAAGCAAAATATCAGCTATAGATACTAAAAATTATAATAAACACCAAAGAGCTTTTTGTCAAGATTTTTAACAGCCTATAGCATTTAAAATATGGAAGGATATACCGGGGTGAATACGATGACCTTGCAGGAACTTTTTATCGCAAACCTGAAGGAGTACCGGAAGCTGCGGAAAATCTCCCAAATGGCGCTTGCCGAGGAGTGCGAATCGGCCCAAACCTATATTTCCGAGCTGGAAATGGGGAAAAAAAGCCCCTCCCTGCTCATGGTGGAGCGTATTGCCTCAGCCCTTGGCATAGAAGCGGTGTATTTGTTCAAGGATGAGCCTCCGCCGGAAGCCCGGAAGAACCTGAGCCATACCCAGAAGCAGGAAATGGCAGACCGGATGCAATCAGCTTTGATTAAAATCATCGAAGATTATTAGCAGGGTCAACGCCTATGGCGCCTCCCATGATTTTGTCATGTGGTTAAAATTCCTCGTCTTAAAATTTATCAGCTTTTCTTTTTCCCCACCACCCGGCAAACAGAAACCGCCAGAAACACTATTGCCGCGATGATCACCGTCATGGCCCCCACGGGAACATCGAAGGTCCAGCCCAGGACCAGGCCCCCAACGGAAAAGGCCGCGGAAAAGACGCAGCCCAAAAACATCATCCACCCCAGGCTGCGGGCAAAGGTCCCGGCGGTTCCCGCAGGGAGGGTGAGCATGGCAATGACCATCACGATTCCCACAAAGGTTTGGAGCAGAACGATGGCAACGGCGGTTATTGCGAGGAGGGCCAGGAAAAAAGCTTCGGAGTTCACACCGCGGACACGGGCGAATTCTTCGTCAAAGGAAGACGCCTCAAGCTGGGGATAAAAGCGCCAAACCAAAAGAAGCACGATCACATCAAGGATGCCCATGAGAAGAAGATCCCGGTTTGAAATAAGAAGAATATTTCCAAAGAGATAGGCCGATGGGTCCGTGTAGCCCGGTGTCTTTGCCATGAAGAGCACGCCTAGGCTCATGCCCACCGCCCAGATGGCGTTGATCACCGTGTCCTCCCGCTGCTTTGCCCGCAGCGATACTGCGCCGATGATAAAGGCCGAGAGGACCGCGAAGATCAGCGCCCCCGCCATGGGTGGAAAGCCGGGGAGGATCTTCGCCGCCGAAAGGTACAGGGCCATGCCGATGCCCCCCAGCACCGCGTGGGATACCGCCCCCGCAAGGCTCCCGATCCGCCGCACCGTTACTGCGGCCCCCAGTGTGCCGAAAAGTATTGATGACAAAAACCCCGCGTATAGGGCGTTTCTGATAAAGGGAAAATCCGGGCTGAAAAGCACCGCAATAAAACTGTTCATGAATGTTCCTCTTCGTCATCAAAACAACGGTCCGCAGCAATACTGTTTTCGTGAAGAACCCGTGTTGCTGCTGTGCGGTGCTGGACGATACCGTAGCGGTGGCCCTCCCCTTCGGCGCCGCCCATGCAGAGCGCCCGGTCGGTTAATGCGGAAACAAAATCCATGTCGTGGGTGACGATGAGGATCGTGACCCTGCCCTTCAGTTTTCCCAGGGTTTCAAATAAGCGCTCGGCGCTTTCGCGGTCCATGTTGGCGGTGGGCTCGTCGAGGATCAAAATTTCAGGCCGGGCAGCCAGGGCGCGGGCTACCAGAACCCGCCGCCGCTGTCCCCCGGAAAGCTGCCCAAAGGATCGATCCGCAAGATCGGCAATGTCCGCCTGTTTCATGGCTTCCTCTGCGGCGGCACGATCCGCTTTCCGGTATCCCCTGCGGGGCCGCAGCCGCCCCATGCGCACCACGTCCCGCACGGCAATGGGAAAGGCCCGGTCCAGCGGGGCCTGCTGGGGGACATAGCCCACCCGGTCAAGTCCCTGGGCTCCCGGCAAACCAAAAAGTTCTATCCTTCCCGCCTTTGGCTTTTCAAGACCCAGGAGCAGTTTGAGGACCGTGGTCTTGCCGGAACCATTGGGGCCCACAAGTGCGATAAACTCCCCCTGATGTATATGGAAACCGGCGTTTTCCAGCACCTTTATCGGGCCATAGGAAAATGATACGCCGTCAAAGCGGAGACTGATCTGCCGCTCCACCGGATGCAGGGGATGGGGGGCCGCACTCTGCTTATCTGTTCCGTTCATTCTTTTCCCCTTGCCGCCTTTTTTAAAGCTTCACCCATAAGCCGGATATTGGCAAGCCAGTCCGGTGAAAGGGGGTCCAGGGCAACCAGTTCCGCGCCGATGCTCGCGGCGGCGGTCTGTGCGGCCTGCACCGGGAACTGGGCCTGCACAAAAATCGCCGCCGCCCCTTCCCGCCGGGCCTCTTCCATTATGCGCGTAAGGTCGCGGGGCCCCGGCTCCTTGCCGCCGGTTTCAATGGCCCGTTGTTCGATGCCGAACTCATCCAGAAAATATCCGAAGCTGGGGTGATACACAAAAACAAGGCTTCCCCGCAGGGGCGCAAGCTCCGTCCGCAGACGGCCGAATTCAACATCGATGTCATGAATCAAATCCGCATAATTCTCAGCATAAAGGGAAGCGCCCCCTTCATCAATCATTGACAGGGCATCCCGGATACGGGCGGCCATGATCTTCGCCGGTTCAGAACCCAGCCAGGTGTGGCGGTCAATATTACTGTCGTTATCATCATGATCCTCATCGCCATCATCCTCGTGTTCTTCAAGGCTGCGGAAATTTACCCCCGCAGTCCCGTCAACAATGATGAGCCGGGGAAACAGCGATTCTATTTTCGGCCATAGGCCGATTTCAAATTCCGTTCCCGAAAGAAGCCAGACCTGCGCCTCCGCCAATGCGGTCATCTGTTTGGGGGTGGGCTCGTAGTTGTGGGGATTCTGCCCCGGTCCCACCAGAACCAGGGTTTGTACCCGATCCCCGCCGATACGTTCGATAAACCAGGCCTGGGGGAGGATGCTGACCGCTATCCGCGGTCTGGCTACAAGCGGCTTGGCTGCAAGGGACTTTGAAGCAGAACCGCTACGGGAACATGAGCAAACCGGGAGAATGATTAACATTAATACTGCGCTCAAAAGAAACCGGGACATATACCGAAAACAGATCATCTACACACCTTCGCCCCGCTTTTTTATCAGACGGAATGACCAGTAAAGCATATTCAAAAATAAGCCCATAAAGATGGTCATACCCCAGGTTGTCAGATGTTCAAAGGGATTAACAACCCGGTCGCTGATGTCATACATTAATTCGAGCGGATCGGTTAAAATATCCCAGGTATTCCACCTGAGGTACCGGCCGATATAGATACCAAAACTTCCAATGAACAAAAATAACGTTGACAGTATGGTAGTAAAAACCGGCTTCATAAATTTATTTAAGATACCTTCGATGTCCCAAAGGCTTAAGAAACCGAACAGTAATCCTGTCCAGGCGAATGACAGTATCAATAACAAATCATACCAGATAGGCATGGAAAACTGGCGCCTTAAATAAAATAAATCGGTTAAGATATATGGGGCGTTCGGAAAAAACAAAAGCCAGACAATTACCAGAAACCCTATTCTTATTTTCGATTTTTGAATCCACGGCTTAATGATGGCCAGACTGGTCAATGCCCAGGGGACAAAGGCCAGAAAGAGATTCCAGTTTAAAAACAGGAATGTCCGCCCTCCCGTATACATACACCTGAACACGGAAATACCCAAACAAAAAAGCGCCGACAGACACAAAAAAACTGTTTCATGGAACCGGTTTGTCTCTTTGAGAATTTTAAACACTATTCTTTTCTCCCCTACCCCTTCCTAAAAACTTGCGGCCAATGGCAATACCCGCCCGGAACCAAAAGGGCTCCATCTTCTTCCGTACGATTTCCAGATTTTTAATGATGGGCAGATGCTGGGGACAATGGCTTTCGCATTTTCCGCATTTAACACAATGACCCGGACTGCCGGTCTTTTCCGAGATAACCCCGGTACTGGTGATAAACTGCTGCATCCCCGCAACATAGCCGATGGAGAAGGTAGCGTTGTATCCGGCAAAGCAGCCGGGAATATTCACCCCCTTTGGACAGGGCATGCAGTAGTTACAGCCGGTGCAGCGGATCCGGTAGGCTTTATTGATCACCTCAAGGACCTGACGGTACACATCCTTATCCCCTTCGGCAAGCATCCCCGGCAGGGCCTTGTCCGCAAGCCGCATGTTTTCTTCCAGCTGCGCCATATTGGACATCCCCGAAAGGAGGAGGCTCACCTCATTTTGATTCCACACCCAGTTGAGCCCCCAGGCCGCCGGAGACAGATCGGACCTGGCTTTTTTGAAAATCTCCACCGCATCCTTCGGCAGGGCATCGGCGAGTCTTCCCCCAAGCAGGGGTTCCATGATCACCACGGGCATCTTTTCCGCAGCCTTCCGTAAACCGGTGACCCCGGCCTGAAAATTTTCATCGGAATAGTTGTACTGGATCTGGCAGAATTCCCAAGGGTAATCATCGACAATCCTTAAAAAATCATCCTGCTTGCCGTGGTAAGAAAAACCGATCTGCCGGATTTGGCCGCTCTTCTTTTTTCCGGCGATCCAGTCCTCAATGCCCAAAGCCTTGAGCCTTTGCCACTGATCCGTATCGGTGAGCATGTGGAGGAGGTAATAGTCGATATAATTCGTCCGCAGCCGTTCCAGACTCTTGTTGAAGAATTTCTCAAAATCCTCTGAGCTCTTCGTCACTATCACCGGAAGCTTGGTGGCGATATACACCCTGTCCCGGACCTTGTTTTTTTCCAGAATGGTCCCCAGGGCTTCTTCACTGCCGGGATAGATGTAAGCGGTATCAAAATAGTTCATCCCTCCGGCGATAGCTGCCATCACCAGTTCCTCGGTCTTCCGCATATCTATACGCCCAAGGGCGCCGGGGAACCGCATACAGCCGTAACCCAAAACTGAAAGTTTATTCCCCGTTTTCTTGTCTATCCGGTACTGCATTGACGGACCTCCATAATATCTCTATGATCTTATCATATTATATAATGAAAAGTGCAAAAGAGAAAAGTGTGACACGGGGCTTTAAACCAGGCGCGCTAAAATAGTATCATCACATTAAGGAGAATATATGAAAACTGTATTGAAAATCGACGGAATGTCCTGCG
>BOAV01000126.1 GCA_026002045.1 Spirochaetia bacterium
GTCTCGCAAAATGCAGAGCATTTTGCATTTTTCAGCGGAAGTTGTTCGATAACTGAAGTTATCGAACAACTCTATTGTATAATCAAAACATATAAAACTGTATAAAAGGGAACGCCCACCACCCTCCGGGTGCCGGCGGGCGCTTCGTAGGTGCAAAAACATCGCATAACATACGCTATGTGCAATGGGGCTAACATTGTTGAGAAAATAAAAAAAGCACTTGACATAATTAGGAATATAGTATATATATTCAATATATGGGGGCATGTTATAATGATAAATAAAACAATTAGAAATGGGATATTAATGATTTCCCTTAGCTCAATCATAATGGCAACCGGAGTGTCTTGTTCTTCTAAAAAGGATACTAAAAATAATATTTATTCAGAAATTAGTAATAATATTATTATAAATGATGAAGTAATAAAACCTGAACCGGATAATATTTTTGAAATATTCGAGGAAAATATCATTGAAGATGAATTAAATAATTTCATTATACCAAAAACATATGAAGAAGCACTGGAATTAATGAATGAACTTAACATTGAAAATGTAGTCTTGGAAAGAATTACTATTAATGATGAAACTTACACCGTTGTCGAGGCTAAAGAAAGTGGATTAACCGTTGGAACCGACACTGAGACAATGATATATGATATTCCTGATAAATCAGGAAACATTTTGTTTACATTGCCGTATAAAAAACAAATAAGAGTCACTGTTATTGCAATAATTGAAGAGCCAAGTTTAAAAGATTGGGGTGGTGGTACTGATCATTGGGTAAAAATAAGAATAGAAGATGGCACAGTTGGATGGGTAAGAGGTGAATATACTAGTATGGATAGAGGTGGGATAAAATACCAAACAGCAAAAAATATTTGGTTGGAGAAGAATTATGTCAGTCACTGGAGATAAATAAAATTTTACAATAGAGTTGTTCGATAACTTCAGTTATCGAACAACTCTATTGACAAAAATATCTTTTAAGGAGAGAAAACTTGGTGTCTTTGTGGCTTTGTGTGAGGTTCCAGGGAGGACCTCACACAAAGCCACAAAGGGCAAAAAATGATAATCGCTCGGTTAGTCAGGAAGTGATTTCTATTTTGGAATATCATCTTTCAAATCCAAATATATCCCATGAAAATTCTACCCGTGAATTCCTGAACCTGTCATGGGATGATAACAGAGCCGCCGCAGAAATTATTGATACCATATCGAAGGATCGGAAAAATAAAAAATCCTTTGGGGAATTGTGAGGGAACCAACCGGGTTGTCGAACAAGTCAAATGAACAGGCGGTAATATTGTGCCTGTGCCTTCACCCAAGAAATGCCTCCCCATTGGTGCAGTAGGCGATGTCATCCCTATTGGCAATGAGCTTGCAGAATTCCTCGATCACCTGCCAGTTGTTGTCCACATCGAATTCATAACTGTGGCCCCAAAGATAGAAAAGTTCCGGTTCTGCGGGTTTTGATTTGATAAATTTTTCCGCCAGTTCCGGGAGCAAAGGGTCCTTGTGGTGGCAGGTGGGCTGGAACTCCAGAAGTTTCTGCGGGATACCGAAATCGTGGGTACTTACCACTCCGCGGGCGTAGCGGAGGCCGCAGTCTTTGGCTATTGAAATGACCCGGTCATTAAAAGTACCGAAGGGGTAGGCCATCCCGCAGACCTTTTGGCCGAAGATCCGTTCCAAGTTGATCTTGTCCTGCGCAAGCTCGTTGCGGATCGCATCGTCGTCCAGGTTTTCCAGGTGCGGATGGGTCAGGGAATGGACGGCGATCTCGTGGCCCCGATAGAGTTCCGGAAGGCCCGCGACATTCATCCGCCGGACCTGCACCGTCCCTTTCTGGAAGCTGTTTGCCCCGGTCTGGATGCCGCTGTTTATATTGAAGGTTGCCTTAATCGCGTAACGGTTGAGAATTGCTACCAGCCGCCGATCCTGCTCCACCCCGTCGTCGTAGCTCAATGTGAGCGCCTTCATTTTTCCATTTGCAAACATGACGTGCCCCCGATCAATATGTTAAACTTTATTTAATGATCGCACTTAAAAGCCTCGTTGTCTACAAAAACCGCCCCGCCCTGGTCACCTCCTGCACCGATGACAAACTGATTATCTCCGTCCCTTCGCAGGAGTACAAGGTCCGGGAGAAGGATGTCGAATTTCTCCACCCCGGCCCGGTTGCGGATATCAATGCCTTGGGGGACATGGTTGTTGCCGGCGATGACGCGGTCCGGGGCGCCTGGGAATTGTTACAGGGCAGCGCGGTCCCCCTCAAGGAACTCTCCGAGCTGGTTTGGGGCGATTTTTCGGCGGAAAGCGCCTGGGGCGCTTATCTTCTGTTGAAAGACGGGCTTTACTTTTCCGGCGATATTGGCGCAATAAGCGCCCGCCCGGCGGAAGAAGTGGAGGCGGAAGAAAAAAAACGCGCCGAAAAGCAGCAGGACGCCCAGGATCGGGGCGCCTTCCTGGATCGGCTCAAGGCCCGCAAGCCGGATTTACCTTCGGATGGCCGCTTTTTGCAGGATGTTGAAGCCCTGGCATACGGCAAAACCGAAAAAAGCCGCACCCTCAAAGATATTGGCCTTTCCGAAACCCCGGAAGACGCCCACCGGCTGCTCCTGGAAACCGGTTTCTGGACCCCCTTCGTCAATCCCCATCCTGTCCGCTTCGGACTTTCCCTTTATTCGGCCAAAATTCCCCTTGATCCCCCGCCGGAAGAGGAACGCGTTGACCTGTGCCACCTTGCGGCCTATGCGGTGGACAACGCCTGGAGCGCCGATCCCGACGATGCGGTTTCTCTTGAGGGGCCTGATGTACAGAACAGGCTAACCCTCTGGGTTCATGTGGCGGATCCTGCCGCATCCCTCCTGCCCGGCAGTCCCGCCGAACGGGAAGCCCGGAACCGGGGGGCCACCTTCTATCTGCCCGAGGGGGTTTACCGCATGATTGCCGAGGAAGCCCTACCCCTCTATGCCCTGGGCCTTTCGGACAGGTCCCCGGCCTTGTCTTTCAAAATGGTCCTCAATGAGAACCTCTCTATTGTTGAGGCAGAGGTGTTCCGTTCCTGGGTCAGGGTTACCCGGCTCACCTACGAAGAGGCCGACCTTTTGGCTTCTTCTGATGAAAAAAGTCCCCACGGGGAAGTAATGGCCCGGCTTTTTGCCCTGGGGGAGCGGAATTTGAAGCGCCGAATGGCCTCCGGGGCGATATCCATCGATCTGCCCGAGGTGCATATCACTGTTCGCGATGAAAAAATAGCGATTGAGCCGGTAAAAAGCTGTAAATCCGCCGATATGGTACGGGAATGTATGCTTTTGGCGGGAGAGGGGGCCGCCTTCTGGGCCGGTCGCGGCCCTCAGCAGCGGATTTCGGGGAAAATTCTTCCCTTTCCCTACGTTACCCAGGAAATTGGGGAGCTTCCCGAGGAGCCCCTGCCGGGGCTGGCCGGTTCCTGGCAGCTTCGCCGCTCCATGCGGCCCCGGAGCCTTTCGGCAAAGCCCGGGCTCCACCAGGGCCTGGGGCTTGACGCCTACACCCAGGTTACCAGCCCCCTGCGCCGTTACACGGACCTTTTGGCCCATCAGCAGATTAGGGCGGTCCTCCGGGGGGAAGATCCCTTAGACGAAGATGAACTGCTCCGGCGGCTCATGGCCGGGGAGGCTGCGGCCCAGGCCAGCGTCCAGGCGGAGCGGGCATCCCGGGCCTACTGGACTGCGGTCTACCTTGCGGACAAGATCGGTTCCCAATGGGAAGCGGTGGTTCTGGATCGGAAGGGCCCAAAAACAGCGGTGATAATTCCCGCCCTGGCCCTGGAGACCCTGATATCCATAAAGGATGACCCGGAACCCAATGATCCCGTCACCCTGACCCTGCTTTCCGTGCGGGTTCCCTGGGCGGAGGCGGTCTTTCAGGCTTATTGACAGCTTCGGCTTTTTCGGTGTAATGTAAAAAAGATTTGGGCGGTTAGCTCAGTTGGTTAGAGCACCTGCTCGACATGCAGGGGGTCGATGGTCCGAGTCCATTATCGCCCAGGCCGGTAATTCTTTACAATGTAAGGGATTACCGGTTTTTTTTATCATAAACGCCATTATTGAACGTACATTTCGTCTCCCACGCTGATAAACCCTCCCCGGATCACCCTGGCAAAAACCCCTTCACGGGGCATGATACAGTCCCCCATAACCTGAAAGATGGCACAGTGACTATGACACTCCTTCCCGATTTGGGTCATCTCCAGAATCACCGTCCCGCAGGTCAGAACGGTTCCCACCGGGAGGCGGGGGAAGTCTATGTTCTCTACCACCAGATTTTCCCCAAAAGCGCCGTCCCTAACTTCCGCCCCTTTTTTGCGGAACTCCTCTATTTTTTGATGGGAAAGGAGACTCACCTGCCGGTGCCATTTCCCGGCATGGGCATCGCCCTTAATGCCGTGGTCAGCCACGAACTCCGCCCTTCCCACATTTTTTTTAACGGTTCCCCTTTGAGGACTGATACAGACCGCTAATACTTTTCCCATAGGTTGGTTCACTATGATATAATATATCCGGAGCTATACAAATGAAAAGTGCGAATATTAAAATGATACCCCTTGAGGATGCGGTGGGTCAGGTGCTCTGTCATGATATGACCCGTATTGTAAAGGGTGAAATGAAGGGCCCCCAATTCCGCAAGGGGCATATCATACAGAAAGAAGATATCCCCATGCTTCTTTCCATGGGCAAGGAACAAATCTACGTCTGGGAAAAACCCGAAGGCTTTCTCCACGAGGATGAAGCTGCGGAAGCCCTGAACCTTCTTTGCCGGGGTGAAAATATAAACCGCAAAGGGCCCTCGGAAGGGAAGATAGAACTCTTTGCACAATGCAACGGCCTTTTTCACTATGACGCCGATATTCTGAACCGGATAAATGAAATAGAGGATCTGGTCATTGCGGCCCGGCATAATAATACTCCTGTCAAAGCGGGGGACAAACTTGCGGGCATGAAGGCCATCCCCCTGGTGATTGACGAGGACAAACTAAAAGAGGCTTCCCGGATTGGCGGGGACACGCCCCTGATGAGTGTATTGCCCTACCGCCTTAAAAGCGCCGCGGTGATCACCACGGGGAGTGAAGTAGCCAGGGGGCTTGTGCCGGATACCTTTACGCCGGTTATCGCCGAAAAACTTAAGGCTTACGGCATTGAAATTACCAAACATATCACCGTGCCGGACGGCATGGATAAAATTACCGGTGCAATTGCCGAAGCGCGCAGTGCAAATACAGACATGATACTCTGTACCGGGGGGATGAGCGTTGATCCCGATGATAACACTCCGGGGGCGATAAAAAAAAGCGGCGCGGCCCTGGCCGGTTACGGCGCCCCGATTTTTCCGGGGGCGATGTTCCTGTTGGCCTACTTTGACGATGGAATTCCCATAATGGGAATTCCGGGCTGCGTGATGTATTCCGCAGTTACCATATTTGATGTTTTTCTTCCCCGTATTGCCGCGGGACAGCGCTTAACCAAAAGCGACTTTACCCGTTTGGGGGTTGGGGGCCTGTGTCTTTCCTGCCCCGAGTGTCATTATCCGGTCTGTCCCTTTGGAAAATAAGGAGTAGTAATAGTAATGCTGTTAAAAGATCTGTTTACCGCCGTACTTGAGAAAACAACTGCCTGCGATGATACGGTACTGGTTACGATTGTAGCTGAAATTGGGTC
>BOAV01000127.1 GCA_026002045.1 Spirochaetia bacterium
CCGCCGCAGGCTCGCCCCCAGCCCCAGCGCCGCCTCTTCCCCCAGCCGTCCCTGGGGAGCATCGTACTCGCCGATAAAAATCTTTCCTTCCATAAAAGTACCGGTTGACAGTATTACTGTGCGGCTGGAAATCCGGTGGCCCCGTTGGGTTATCACTCCTTGAACCTCATTATGATCGGAGACCAATAGATCTACTACGGTGTCCATAAAGATCGAAAGCCGCGATTGCCCTTCCACTGCGGAGCGGGCCGCGGTCTGGTAGGCGTGTTTGTCCGCCTGTGCCCGTGGGGCCTGTACCGCAGGTCCCCGGGAACGGTTCAGGACCCGGTACTGGATCATGGTACTGTCGATGAGCTTCCCCATCTCACCCCCAAGGGCGTCCACCTCCCGGACCAGGTTCCCCTTGGAAAGCCCCCCCACCGCAGGGTTGCAGGACAGTGCCCCGATCTTGTCGGGGTTCTGGGTGATGAGGAGCGCCGTAAATCCCAGCCGGGCCACCGCAAGAGACGCCTCGATCCCCGCGTGTCCCCCGCCAACGATGATACAATCGTAATCCATGTTACTTTCCGACACAAAAACGGCTGAACATGGTTTCCAGAATATCCGCAGTGGAAACTTCCCCGGTAATTTCCCCCAGGCTGTTCACCGCTTCCCGCAGTAATGGTGCGATCAGATCCAGGGGTTCCTTTCTTTCCGCCAGTAACAGTGTTTCTGTCACCGCGGCCAGTGCGGCGTCCACCAACTCCTTCTGCCGGGCGGTGGCAATTCCGGGACTGCGTTCCGTGCTGCCGCTCATTGAATCATCCGATTGACCGCCCGCAGCCGCTGTCAACGCCTCCGCAATGGCGGCGGTCAGGGCCGGGATACCCGCGCCGGTTTTTGCACTGATTTCTAAAACCGCCGCCTCCCGTTCCGCCTCTTTACTTTGTGTTACTTCTTTTACTATATCAGCCTTATTCCACAAAAGGATGAGGGGAATTTTATTTTCGGTATAATTGAAGTCTTCCAAAAAGTCCCGGTCCTCCGCAGTAATGCCCTCCACGCCGTCGATCACATACAGGACCAGATCCGCCTGCGCTAAAAGTTCCCGGCTTCGTTCTATGCCGATTTTTTCAACCGGGTCCAGGGGAGCCGGTAAGCCCCGGAGCCCCGCCGTATCCGCAAGCCGCACCGGAATGCCTTCGATGCTTACCAGGGCTTCTATCCAGTCACGGGTGGTGCCGGGGATATCGGTGACGATGGAGCGATCCTCTTTTAACAGCAGATTGAAAAGGCTCGACTTTCCCGCATTGGGCCGCCCGGCGATCACCGCCAATGCCCCTTCCTGATAGAGCCGTTCCCGGCGGTAGGAAGCTGCCAGTGTTTGAAGCCCGGCGCGGGCCTCTTCCGCCATGGCAAGGCCGGGAAAATTCCCCGCCGCCTCCGCGCCTGGCGCCGATACTTCATCTTCGGAATAGTCGAGATAGATTTCTGTTTCCGCAAGAATTTTGACCAGCAGATTTTTGATATTTGTAATTTCCTGTTCCAGGGCGCCGGAGAGCCGGTGCACCGCATGTTGGCGGCCCCGGTCGGTTTTTGCGGAAACCAGTTCCATCACCGATTCTGAACGGGTCAGATCCAGCTTGCCGTTCATAAAAGCGCGGAAGGTAAATTCGCCGGGAAGGGCGTTCCTGAAGCCCGCGGCCCTGAGCGCCCCCATCACCGCCTTTGCGGCGGCAATACCGCCGTGACAGGAAATATCCGCGCCGTCCTCACCGGTGTAACTCCGCGGGGCGCGGTATACGCTGATGAGCGCCTCGTCAATGCGGCGGGACGCAGTAATACTATTCGCAGTATTACTGTTTTCTATAATCCACCCGTGGACAATGGAATGTCCCGGTGCGTTCAGCAGTTTTTCAGGCCGGGAAAAAACCCGGGCCAGCAGTTCAAATGTATTTTTGCCGGACACACGGATAAGAGCCAGGGCGCTTTCCGCGAGGGGCGTGGCAAAGGCGGCGATAGGGGCGTCATCGCCGTACGCCCCTGCGGTTTTTGGATCCATTAGAACGGGTCCTCTGCCGTCGCCGGTATTTCCGCAAGGCCGAGCCGCTGGAAAAGCCAGGGCGCGCCGGTGAATATCCACAGGGCTAAAATTATATAACGCAGAAAATAGAAAAGCTGATAATGGGCTGAATTTTCCCCCGGTTCAAGTTTGCCGAGGATAAGGAAAACCAGTGCCAGCCCAAGACCGCCCAGAATAAATCGGGCAAGGAGGGTGAGGAATTTCGCCGCGCCCCGGCGGCCAAAACAGGGGGCTGCGGAAAAATGGATGTAATGACAGGTCAGGCTGTAACCGATGCCCGTCCCCAGTACCACCGCGCTGGGAATGAGCAGTTCGGCGGAAGGCCGGTAGAGGATCATGATAAATGCCGCGGCCGTTGCGGCGTACATCCGGACGCGCATTCCGCCTTTGACCAGGACGGCTTCAATTTTATCGGCCAAAAGGAAGTAGGCGGTCAGTATCAGGGCGCCCAAGACCCAGCCCCCTAAAAGGTCCGTGGGGAAATGAACCCCCAGATATATTCGGGAGAAGCTCACCAGCAGCGTCAGGAAGACGGCGGCGGCGTAGAAGTATTTCTTTTTTCCCCATGACGCGACAATGGTCCAGAAGGTCAGGGAAAATTGGGCATGCCCGGAAGGGAAGCCGTTGCTGCTTTCCTTAACCATCCCCACCTTTGGGTCCCATTCATTCCAGAAAGGCCGGGGCTGGTGCAGGGCAAATTTGAGGCCCAAGTTTATCCATGTTGAGGCCATGATGGCAAGCGCCAGGCGGACTCCTTTTTTTTCATCGAAACACCAGAATATCAGGAGGAGCAGAATCACGTAGGCAGGGGCCGCCCCAAAATTGGTTACCCCCTTCATAAAAACAGTAAAGGATGGGTTGGCGATTGTCTGTACCGACCGGATAAGGCCGAGCCCCCAGAGCAGTATTGATTCCATAGATGTCCCCTAAAAGCCTATGAAGAAATATTGCCGGAGCCGGTTTATCGCCGCAGTCTGGTCCCGCCTGGGTTTGGGTATGGTTGGAATACTTTCTCTGGCCGCATCGAAAATTGCAATGATCTGGGATTCAAGCTGGTTCTTGTCGATGCTGATCAGGATCAAAAAATCGTACACTTCCCGGTTTACCCCTATCCTTTCACTTACTTCATTCTCTTCGTTTTCTGTACCCGCTTCACCCGGGGAAAAAAGCAGTTGGACCCAAAAATCGGACTCCTTAAGGGCCCCCTGGTACCGGGCATCGGAGGCTTTTTTTATCAGCGCCTCAAAGAAAGGCCCATAGGTATCGTCGGGGATTGCATTTTGTGATGCCGAAGTAATCCGGGCCTCTATCCGGGATGCAACCAGCCGGGGAAAATCCTGGGCCGGGGAAAAAGCCGCCTCCCATTGGCGAAGGGCCTTGAAATTGACCCCTTCGCCTTTGCCGACAAAAATATATTTGTCCTCGAATTCGGCTGATTCTTCCACTCCCCGGACACCCTCGGCCAGGTAACGGTTTACCCACTCGGGAATATCTTTTTCCTCTGCCCTGGTTTGATAATCAATAATTTGAAATGATTGGGGCCGTTTCTCCCCGGCCTGGGGGGCTTGCGCCGGCGCCCTGAGCGCCGCAGTCCTGGAACCCGATACGCACCCGGCGAAAGCCAGGCTGCAGGCAAGAACAATCCCGGCAATTATCGGTATTTTCATTTTCCTCAGGCCGGCTCACCGGGGTCTAAGGAGGGCTTTGAGGCTTCCGCAGCCGCATTTTCCGGTACAGGGGGCAACACTTCGTACATTTTTGCGGCGAATTCGTAGAAGATCGCGGTTACTGCGGATTCACCATTTACTGTCGCGGAATTTTCAGAATCCGCAGTTTCATTGGCGCCCAGGGCGCTTTCTCCCTCTGCTGCCCGCCGGGGACCGCCCAAGCGGAAGGTCCCTTCCCCGCTCAGGGGATTGGAGAGGAGGATGCTCACCGGTTCCGGGGCAACAGGGTTGGATTCTCCCAGACTCACGGCGGCGGTAAAACGATCCGCTTCGATGCTGAAATCAATCCCCGCTATGGTAAAGGCTTCATTCGCAAAGGATGCAAGGGGGATGGATATTTCAACACTTTTTGTCCCGGCCTTTAAGCCAAGGATCAAACCCCTGTCCCCAAAGGAAAGGTTCATGTCCAGTATCATCTGGGAGGAACCCGCCCCGTTGAAAAGGGCGTTAAAGATCGTCCCGTTGCTTACCGGCTTAAACCGGAGCAAAAACCGGCCCCCGCCCTGCTCATCCCCGGAACGAATAAAGGAAGCAAGGGGAAGCTGATAGGTATCACCGGCACTGACGGCGAGCCCATAGATACCCTCTGCCGGAAGCCACCGGCTGGAATGATTTTTCCGGGCAACGAGCGCCCGGGTTGTTTCCGCCGGAGCCCTGGAATCCCGCAGATCCCCGGCAAATTGATACCAGTTGGTAAATTGTTCCGCCTCTTTGGCAAAAACACCGGTATGTTCACCCTTTGCCGAGACCGGCAGGGAGAGTTCTTTTATTTTTCCGGCCTGACCCGGCGCCGGTTTGAAGGGAAAAGCCTCTGCCCGCAGGGTCTGAAAACCGGGCTGTTCCGGAGTTTTCCACAAAAAACGTCCCGCCCCATCGGCAATGCGTCCTTCATGGATGCGTTTTTTCCCATTATACCAGATAATATAGGGGTCCAAACGCTCATCGGCGGTTACCTGGGTTTCCAGCATAATGGGAAGCCCCGGCGGAACCAGGCGGGAACCGACGGAAATACCCGGAGCATAACTCTGTATATCATCCAGGGTGAATTCCGCCCCCCCGATGTAATAAACGGGCCGGCTTATCTGGTCCAGCACCTGCCTGTTTCCCAGAACCTGAAAAACTAGGGTATACTGGCCGATGCTCAGATTTTCCGGCAAGGGAAAGGGAGGAAGCTCCTCATCAAGCCGGGCTACATGAATCAGGGTATCCGTAGCGGCAATGTCCTTTTTTTCAGGAAGGGTTTTGGTATTTTTCCCCTCCGCAGTCTCGGTTTTCCCGGTTTCACTGTCATCGTCAGCGTCGTCAGCCGCGGGAACCGCTTCGGTATCAACGGCTTTAAGGGTATATTGAACCTTTTTTCCGACAATTTTCCCATTTTCATCCTGCAAAAAGACCATAAGTCCCGTAATATCGGGATCATTTGCCACGGAACTGGTAAAAAGCGGCCGAATTGTGTCTTTTTCAGTAATAATGGAGCCTTCGTTCAGGGAAGATTTGCCAATCAGAATGTTTACCCCGTAGACTCCGCTGGCGGGAAGCTCCTCATCCAGCTCTCCGCAGGCGCTCAAGAGAAGTGATGCACCTGCCATAATCAGCATAAATTTATGTAAACGGGTAAACATATCAATTATATTATAGTATAAATAATATAAAAAAATCTACCGATAATGAAAGATGTTTCAAAAAAACCTTTACGGAGGGGCGCATGAGGGCTACCCGGGCAATCATACATTTGGAGAAATTCCGCCGCAATTTTCAGGCGGTACGGGAACGGATTGGCCCGAACCGGCTTATCTGTGTGCCGGTCAAAGCCGATGCCTACGGCCA
>BOAV01000128.1 GCA_026002045.1 Spirochaetia bacterium
CCATCACCGCCCCCAGGATAAGCCCGGTCACGGACCAACCCAGATGAGGGTTGCTGAAAAGTTCCGTCAGGGGCTGTACCGCCGCCGCCCCAATGATGGTCCCAAAGACCGCACAGCCGAAGCGGTAGCCGTTCAGGCTGCTCCGCTCGTGGTAATCATCGGTCAATTCCGGGGTCAGTGAAGAATAGGGGATGTTGATCACCGTGGCCGCCGTGTTGAGGAGCATCAGGGTCAGCATCGCCCAGAGAAAGAGGAGCACGGGACTTACAGCCGGAGGCGCGGTGAAAAAAAGCCACATGGTCAACAGCATGGGCAGCGCCCCAAAGAGGAGATAGGGCCGGCGGCGGCCCCAACGGGTCCGGGTACGGTCGGAAATAAAACCCATCACCGGGTCGGTCACCGCATCCCAGGCCTTTCCCACCATCACCGCAATCCCCGCCCATGCCGCGGCAAGCCCCACCGTGTCGGTCAGGTACTTAAGGGTCCAAAACCCCATGAGGGTAAAAAACATGTTTCCCCCCAGGTCGAATATACCGAAACCGAGTTTCTGCCGGAGGGTTAAGCGGGGATGTGACATGAGTATAGAATAACGGGTAATGTTATGATTGGCAAGGATTCACGTATTATTATTGACTTCCCGGGTCAATTCATTTAATATTTTAGATGTGCCCGCTCCCAGATCGGAACGACTAAACGTAGGTTCGGTTTGCGTAGCGTCGGATTGAGTACTAACCTCGCCGTCTGCATCGGGTGCGTTTTCTTTCCATCCCGTAAGCAGCCATGTCTGGTTAGTTCCGTGTAAATCGAGAGAAAGAACGGCCTCATATCCATTGTCAGAAAGGGTAACAGTTTTTTTCACATCTGAATTTCGGATTATTTTACCCCTGATAACGGCCTTTATTACATTGCCGACGACATCCGGCCCCCTGCGGTAGCCGATATGGTACAGTCCTTTTTTCTTATCACCCCAAATAAAGGTTACATCCCCGGTTCCGCCGTATGGCTCCAGATCCGGTCTGATACCTCCTGCGGTAGATTCTTCAGCCCCATTAACAATTTCAGCAATTGCGATCTCTACTGCCCGAAGCTTGTCACCGGAGTTATTGATTCGGTTTTCCATACATTATATAGGGCACTGAGATGTGTAGCGATTTAATGAAAAAGGAAAAAGTGAAAGAATTTGCAGCGGAGGGGGCTCTTATTCCCCCTTGCCCCCCAAAATCCCGTAGAGCCGATCCAAATCTTCCATAGAATAATAATCGATCTGGATGCTGCCCTTTTGGAGGTCCCCGTTGATTACCACCTTGGTCCCCAGGGTGTCGATGAACTTCTGCTCCATGGCCGCTATCTCGGCCTCCCGCTTGCGGGGCGGCTTTGCCCTGGCTTTTTCGGCCCCTTCCCCACTGTTATTCAGAGCGGCGGCCCGTTTTTCCGCATCCCGCACCGAAAGGCCCGCAGCGAGGATTTCCCGGTAAAGCAAGGCCTGGTTTTGAGGGGCGGTTACCGAGAGGATTGCCCGGGCGTGGCCGGAAGAAAGTTCCCCCTTTTCAAGGCTCTTTTGGACATCCGGAGGCAGACGGAGAAGGCGCAGGGCATTTGCCACGGTGGAGCGGTTTTTGCCGACCTTGGCGGCAATTTCATCCTGGGAAAGGCCGGTAAGGTCCATCAGATTTTTGTAGGCCGCCGCTTCTTCAATGGGGTTCAGGTCAGAACGCTGGACATTTTCGATAAGGGCAACTTCCATCCGCTTTTCGTCGGTATAGTCCCGGATAATGACCGGCGCTTCCGTAAGGCCCGCAAGGGCGGCGGCCCGGCAGCGCCGTTCACCGGCAACGATGATGTAGGTACCGTCCCCGGCGTCACCGGCAATGATGGGCTCAATGATGCCGTGTTCCCGGATGGAGTCCGCCAGTTCCTGCAGTTCCGCCTCATCAAAATATTTACGGGGCTGGTCCGGATTGGGCCGGAGCCTGCCCAGGGGGAGCAGAAGCTCCCCAGCCTGCCTTTTGACCGTTCCGTCCGGGGCGCTCTGCCCTTCGGAATTCTCCAAAATCAGGCCCGCTGCGGAGAGCCCGCCGTCGTCCTCGTTCACGGGGAACAGGGCATCAAGGCCCTTGCCCAGGCCGCGTTTAGCAGCCACGGCGGATCAGCTCCTGGGCAAGGCTCTTGTAGGCCTTGGCCCCGCTGCAGCCGGGGTCGTAGATTGAAATGGGCTTCCCGTAGGAGGGCGCTTCGGAAAGGCGGACGTTCCGGGGGATAATCGTGGTAAAGACCTTGCTTTTGAAGTAGGCGCTTACCTGTTTGACCACGTCCTGGGCAAGCCGGATACGGGGATCGTACATGGTAAAGAAAATGCCCCCGATGGTCAGTCCGGGGTTCAGGCTTTTTTGGATCCGGCTGATGGTCTGGATGAGCAGGGTAAGCCCTTCCAGGGCAAAATATTCGCACTGCATGGGGATAAGCACCGCATCGGCGGCGGCCATGCCGTTCAGGGTAAGCACCCCCAGGCTGGGAGGGCAGTCTATCAGGATATAATCGTAGCGGCTGCGGACCGGTTCCAGGGCCTTTTTCAGGAAAAAGTCCCGCTCGTCCTGTTCGATAAGTTCCACCGCCGCCCCGGAAAGATCGATGCCGGCGGGAATTGCTAAAAGATTGGGTATGGCGGTTTTACGGATGCACTGGTCTATGGGAACCGTCCCGGAGATGAGTTCATACACCCCCGGCTTGGGCGGTTTGGCGCCAACCCCGCTGGAAAGGTTGCCCTGGGAATCGAAGTCCACCAGGAGCACCGATTTTCCTTCCTCCGCGAGATAGGCGCCGATGTTCACCGCAGAAGTGGTCTTGCCGACCCCTCCTTTCTGGTTCACAAAAACGTAAATTTTTCCCATGAATTCATTATATATAATCTGTTTGAAAGTTTCTATTGAATTATGGGGTGTTTGCGGTTATTCTATTTTTATGGAAAATATTCGTAGCGGACCGCAGGTACGCATGCTTGCCCTGGACCTGGATGACACCCTGCTCCGGTCGGATCTGACCATCTCTTACCGCACCCGGAATGTCATTAAACGGGCTGAGGCGCAGGGGGTGGTGGTGGTGCTGGCCTCGGGAAGGATCCCGGCGGCTATGGACAAATTTGCCCGCCTTTTGGGGATGAATAAACGGCCCGGTTATTTGATCTGCAATAACGGTACGATTATCCAGGAAAGTCATACGGGGAAGCTGGTTTTTGAAAATACCATAGATATTGATGCGGCCCTTACCGCCTATGATTTGGCGGTTGCCGAGGGTTTTCCTGTTCAGATCTACGAAGATAATATCATCTACGTGTCCCGTTCCAACGAATTTGCCAATTATGACCAAAAACTGACCGGCCTGCGGCAGGTGGTGGTGGAAAATTTCAGGGCCATGGTGGCGGAAGGCTGCCATAAGCTCCTGATCCCCGGGGACCCCATGCTGCTTGTCCCTTTGGAGAGCATCATCAGGACTTATTTGGGGGACGATATCACCCTTTTTACCAGCAAACCCTATTTTTTGGAGATTTTACCCGCTGAAACCGACAAGGGGACCGCCCTGGAAAAGGTGGCGGGGCTTTTGGGGATCGATCGGGAATCGGTTTTGGCCATCGGGGATTCCATGAACGATGAGGCCATGCTTCGCTGGGCGGGGACGTCGGTTGCCATGGCGAACGGGGACGAGCGGATTAAAAATATTGCTTCGTTGGTGACGGAAAAATCCAATGACGATGACGGGGTTGCCGAGATCATCGAAAAGTACATTTTGGGAAAAAACCTATGAGCGGCGAGGCTCCTCCGGCGAAAGAAGACATTCCTATCAGCACCGTCGATTCACCTTCGGCGGTGCTGGAACTTATCTATCAGCTTAAAATCAAGGATGTGATGGTCGGGGCGGTGGTTACCGCGAAAAAAACCGACACCATGCGCCACATTCAGGCGCTTATGCGGGAAAATTATATCACCGGGGTGCCCATTGTAGAGGAAGATCGCCATCTGGCAGGGATCGTTTCCATGGATGACATCGTCACCGCCCTGGACAAGGGCTTTATCAACAGTCCCGCGGAGGAGCGGATGACCAAGAATGTCATCGTTCTGGAAGATGACATGCCCCTTTCCTTTGCCATTTCATACCTCAACAAGTACCGGTATGGTCGTTTCCCTGTGGTGAACAAAAACAAGGAACTCATGGGGATCATCACCTCCAAGGATGTGATTGGTACCCTGCTGGTGGAGATGAATCGGGAGGTTTTACGCCTGGAAAAGATACATCAAAGTGCGGAGGCGAGGCCTTCGGCGAATTCGGAGATGGAATTCACCACCGTCCGTTACGATTTTGAAATAGCCGGACGGGCCTCTACGGGGATTAAAAAGGCCCTTAAGCAGCGTAATATCGATCCCAAGATCATACGCCGGGTGGCCATTGCCAGCTATGAGCTGGAAATTAACCAGGTGGTCCACTCCAATGGGGGGGTCATCAGCTGTTCCATCCAGCCCGATAAGGTAACCATCATAGCCACCGATACCGGGCCCGGCATCGCCGATGTGAACCAGGCCCTGCAGGAGGGCTTTTCCACCGCCAACGAATGGGTCCGTTCCCTGGGTTTCGGCGCGGGCATGGGCCTGGCCAATACCAAGCGGGTGTCGGATGAATTTACCATCCATTCCACCCTGGGTGTCGGCACCAGGGTCCGTTCGACGGTGTTCCTCAACTCCCCTACCATAAAGGAAGAATCATGACCATCCGGGAAGCCGCCGCCAGTTTGGGGGCCGAAATTGTCCAGGCCGAATTTGACGATACCGACCTTGAAGGGGCCTACACCTCGGACCTGCTCTCGGACGTGATGGCCAACGCCAAAGACGGCGGCGCCCTGATCACGATTCAGGCCCACAAAAACACCGTGGCGGTGGCAACTCTGGTAAACATCACGGCGATCATCATCTGCAACAACCGGCCCTTGCCGGAGGATATGCTGACGGCGGCAAAAGACGAAGGCATCGCGGTGCTGCTGACGAAGGAAAACCAGTACACCGTGTCGGGGGAACTTTACGGGTTTTTAAAGAAAGAAGAATAACCACAGAGTTCACAGAGGGGGCGCAGAGGACACGGAGAAGAGAAAAAAGAGGGGGAAGAGGAAGATGAATTTTCTCTCATTTTCCTCTCTGTGTGCTCTGTGTTCTTCTCTCTGTGCTCTCTGTGGTTTCTCTTCATCTTTTTGGTAAAACAAGAAAGGTATATGGCGCTCTTAACCGATCTGCATAACCATTCCTGCCTCTCCCCCTGCGGGTCCCTGGATCTGTCGCCCCGTTATTTGGCGGAGTTGGCCGCGGCCAAGGGGGTTAAGGTGCTGGCCCTGACGGATCACAATTCCAGTCTTAACTGCCCGGCTTTTGCCAAGGTCTGTCCCAAATTCGGGATCATCCCCATCTTCGGTATGGAGGCCACCACCCAGGAGGAGATACACACCCTCTGCCTTTTTACCAGCCTGGAGGCGAGCCTTGCCTTCAGCGAATACGCCTACAGCATCCTCGTCCCCTTCCCTAACGATCCGGAAAAG
>BOAV01000129.1 GCA_026002045.1 Spirochaetia bacterium
AAGAACCAAGGACGAAATCCAGAGGATTACCAAAAAATACATGAGGGGAAACAGCTTGAGCTGTTCCCTTACCAAAATAAAGCATGAAGGTTAAAGATACCGCAGGGCTTGCCCTGCGGTTATTCATCCAAAAAGCCGCCACCGCCGGCATTGTGATCATGATGCTTTCCATGGGGCAGACCTTCCTTTCCGGCGCGCTCATTCCGGTTACCCATTCCACCGGCGTCATGGCGGTGGTGAGCCGCCTTTTACCGATGACCTATTGCGTCGATTTTATGCGGGGGATGTTTTACGAAGGCCAAAGCAGCGCGCCAACCCTTCACCCGCCGCTGGTCAATCTCGCCATCATTATCACCTTTACCGCCGTTTTCCTAATCGCAGGTACCGTCGCCTTTGTCCGGGCGGGAAAAAACCGGTAAATGAGCAGGGGAACATACAGGTTAAAAAATATAGTGAATTTTGCAATATAGTATGTAAAAACGGCTCTTCAAAAAATAGGGATTAGTGGTTTATGGGTTTTTGAGGTAATTTTGGCGGCTGGACATTAGCGACAAGCGAGGCTATTGAAACTGAACTGTTGCGAATAAAGGATACCGAAAAACTTGAAAATGTTAAGGAATTAATACCCGTTTTATTCGGGATAAAGGCATGGAAGCCTTAACGCGGGAACTCGGCACTATCGGCACCGTATATTTTTTACGGCAATTTAACAACGGCAGTGGTAATTGGACGGAAGACAGAAAAAAAGAACTTGCAGATGTTACAATGGAGACAATCGAAAAAGATATAATAGCCTTACGGGCTAGTGGAAATACTATATTTTCACACGAAAACATAAAAGAAATCCATTAAAACGGCTATAGTGGAACACGCCGTGCCATCCGTGGCACGGCGCTTCGTAGCAGGTTTTTGTTGAAAATAATTGTGCTACAGCATAAGTAAAAGCCGCTTCGCGGCTGGGGCATTTCAAACTTCGTATAACATACGGTTGGCGGTTCGGGGCTAAAGCCCCTCCGGGTTCCGTTCGCCTAGGTCAGTCGCTACGCTCCTTCCCACGGCTCACTCCACCCACATTTTTTGCGGCGCCGGAACGCTTCGCGTTCCTTTATCGCGCCGCAAAAAACGTCGCAAACCTTTTGTCGTTAGGCAAAATCCGCTACGCGGCTCTTGCCTAACGTGGGCGCGGGCAAGCCCGCAGTCAGGCTCGCCGCTACGCGGACTTCGCCTAACTGCGGGTTTACGCCATGCCGCTACGGTCAGGCTTCGCCTGCCCTCCGCGTCACGGCGCAAACCCGCGCCCACGTTATACGCAATTTTGCCTAAGCTTTTGAAGAATTTTTAAGTAAAATCTGTAACACAGAAGAAGAAAGAAGAATTATGGTAAAGACAATACTGGTTTGATAAAAATACGGTACCCAGTAGCAATAAGTGGTTTGATAAAAGTAAAATCTAAATGAACGGAAGAATAAGAGGATATAAACAAAAAACCTTTGCTCTTTTAGCGCTGCTAGAGGCAGCGCCCAGCGGCATTGGCCGCTGCATTTATCGGCAGTGTGTTACATAAAATAACATTCATATGAAATAATTATTTAAAAGAAGAAAGAAGAATAACTGTATTAAAAAGAGCTATACAGTTTTGGCGTCGCTAGAGGCGCCGCCCGGCGGCATTGGCCGCCGCATTTATTGGCAGGGTGTTACACAAAATAACATTCATAAAGAATAATGGGGTACGGCAAAACAGCGTATAACATGCGGTTTACGGTTCGTCGCTACGCTCCTCCGGCTACGAAAAAACGCAGTCGGCGCGTTGCGCCTTTGTGCGTTTTTTCTCCGCCACATTTTGGGCAGGGGTCAATGCTTCGCATTGCCCTATTACCTGCCCAAAACGTCGCAAACCTTTCACGTTAGGCAAAATCCGCTACGCGGCTCTTGCCTAACGTGGGCGCGGGCAAACCCGCAGTCAGGCTCGCCGCTACGCGGACTTCGCCTAACTGCGGGTTTACGCCATGCCGCTACGGTCAGGCTTCGCCTGCCCTCCGCGTCACGGCGCAAACCCGCGCCCACGTTATGCGCCATTAAATCCTGAAATTTTTTGAAAAATATATTGACATTTTATGTGTATTATGGTAAAATTAGGAGTCGTTATTTTGACGGTGTAAATAAATCACAAAGGAAGGTAAAGTTTTATGAGAGAAAATTCAGAATTACGTTCAATTGCGAGGAGTCAATTGAAAGGGAGCTGGCTTGCGGCAGTTGGTGTTACATTTATCTACATGATTATTGTTTCACTATCTGGTTTTACGGTCGTAGGTCCAATAATTCTTGGCGGGCCGTTGGCAATAGGATTTTACGGTTATTTTATACGCAAAGCGCGTAATGAAACCGTAAAATTGGAAAATTTGTTTGATGGCTTCAAATTATTTGGATCAAGTTTTTTACTTTTCTTGTTGCAAATGATTTTCATCACACTATGGACATGCTTATTGTTCATTCCTGGAATTGTAAAAAGCTTTAGTTATTCTATGGCATTTTATATCTTACGGGATAACCCTAATTTGGGTGCATCAGAAGCAATAACGGCAAGCCGTAAAATGATGAATGGATACAAAGGAAAGCTTTTTGGATTGTATCTAAGTTTTATTGGCTGGGCATTACTTTCTGTAATTACATTTGGAATAGGAGTTTTTTGGCTTATTCCATATATGCAACAAGCAACCGCAGATTTTTATGAAGATCTTAAAGGACGCAACGAAGCATCAATAGCTGAGCCCAATGGACAAAGTAATTAAAAGATTTGTCCTAATGCCATTGTAGCAGGATTTAACGGCGCATAACATACGGTTTGCGGTTCGGGGCTAAAGCCCCTCCGGGTTCCGTTCGCCTAGGTCAGTCGCTACGCTCCTTCCCACGGCTCACTCCACCCACATTTTGCCAGCCCTGGTCTTTGCTTCGCAAAGCCCTTATTCGGGCTGGCAAAACGTCGCAAACCTTTCACGTTATGTGCAATTGGGGCTAAACTGGTTGGAAATACTGTAAAAATACCTATTGACAAAAAACAAAATTATGATATTATCAAATATTGATCATTTATGGAGGAAAATATGGATTCTGGCTTGGTTTATGTTGTATATAATGAATGGATTCGTGACCCTGTAACAGGTAAAATGCCTTATAAAATAGGTATAACGACTGGAACGGTTGATGAGCGTTATTATGGGTTGGGTTTAAAAATGCCTGGAGAATTTATATGTTATTTTGCGTATGAATTTGATGGAACATATACAAAAGTTGAAAAAACTTTGCAAAATACTTTGAATCAATTAAATGTTAATGGAGAATGGTTTAATGTTAATGAAGAGGCACTTGAAGGAATTCGTAATGTTTGTGAATTAGCTGGAGGGAAATTAGTTACAGAAAAGATTGAGGATGAAATTGAAATGGCAACTCAAACCGAATCAAAGGATTCTACACAATTTATATTTAATGGAGAAAAATATAAAAAGAATAGATTAGTACTAGCCGTTATTAAAGAACATATTCTAAATAATAATAATATCTCATTTGAAGATCTACAAGAAATCTTTGACAAAAAATTGCAGGAGGCTTTGGGGTTGTTGACGAATATAGTAATGGTGAGAACATTTATAAAACAACGGGATATAAACGTCATTTTATTGATGATCCATTAGATTTAAATAATGGCAAAAAAATTGTTGTATGTTCACAATGGGGTATTGGAAACATTGGAAGATTTATTAATAGGGCAAAAGAATTAGGATATAATATTGAGGCTGAAAAATAATGGGGTACGCCCCAACTGCACATAACATACGCTATACGCTGCGCCGCAGTAGCGGCTTGGCCTACGAAAAAACGCAGTCGGCCTGCGGCCTTTGTGCGTTTTTTCTCCGGCACATTTTTGCAGTTGCTGGAAACCTACGGTTTCCTTTATCGCAACCGCAAAAACGTCGTATAGCTTTCACGTTATGCGAAATGGGGGCTATGCTTTTTTAAAATATTATAAAAATGGACTTGACAAATTTATCCGTTTTATAATATATTCTATGTGTAGCCATCACTACAAAATAATTATAGGAGTATTTTATGATGAAACAAGAAGCCTTGGAAGTGTTGAAAAACCGTAGAGCTATTCGTAAATTTAAACCCGAACAGGTAACCAAGGAAGATTTGGATGCTGTTTTGGAAGCCGGTACATTTGCCGCAACCGCAGGGGGGAAACAAGCTCCAGTTATTGTGGCGGTACAAGACCCCGATACGGTTGCTCTGTTGAATATAATGAACGCAAAAATTTCAAACAGTGTTAGAAAACCCACTGAACAGATTAAGGATCCTTATTATGGTGCGCCAACTATCTTGCTTGTCATTGAACCTGAAAATGTAATGGTGCCTGATTTGGACTGTGCTGTAGTTGGTGGCAATTTGTTGAATGCGGCTTATGCGGTCGGTCTTGGTTCCTGCTGGATACACCGCTCTAAGGAAATGTTTAATACAGCTGAAGGCAGAGAATTATTAAAAAAATGGGGTCTGCCTGAGACAATGAGAAGCGTGTGTTCTATTGCGCTTGGCTATCCGTCTGGTCCACATCCCAAAGCTGCTCCCCGCAAAGCAGACTATATTATAAGAGTATAGCTATAAAAAAAAATTAAAAAAAATAATGGGGTACGCCCCCACTTCGCATAACATACGCTTTACGCAAACCCTTGTGTTTCCCCGTGTTCCCTTATGCTCACCTGTGTTTATCTTATTACAGGACAAAGAATTAGTCAAGTAGTTTGTGCTGTCATGTGTCTGTTCGTGTTTATATGTTACCTTAATTTTTTTTATATTGCTGTCATATCTGCTGTCATTTTGGGTATTTTTAAGATGCACAGTAATACTGTTAATCAAAAATATAAAATTTTCCGCATGGCAAGCACATTCTAAATACCCCGAATTTAGCGTTTCCCGGCCCGTGGTTGCGTCCGCTGGCCTAATGCCGTATCTTTCTATGCCTTGCCTTTAATAGACCCAATCAAATACCTCGCCCTAAAGGACGAGGTATGTTGTTCTCGAAAGGTGGTTATATTCGGGGGTCTAATACCTTTTAACCGCCCTAAAGGGCGGGGTATTAGACCCCCTCAATACGAATAAAACCAAAATTTACAAAATAGTTTTCCCCCGGTAATCGCCATCCCCTGGATGCGGTAATTGCCGCCCTTTTTTGCGCCGCATTGTTCCAAGGTAAAAGTCCCTCCGCAAAAGCGGTGCAAAAAACCCCGGCGACCCGCCCAGGAAAAGAAAGGTCAAAAACCCTGCGGGTTTTTTCCAAATCATTGAACACCGTTTTTCCCAGGGCTTTATCGTCAGTAAAAACACGCTCGGCCTTTGTCGTGAGGGCGGATTATTACAGTTCGTCGGGGCCATCCCTGGCCCCTCCTCACCCGCACCGGGAGACAGCCGGGGGCATCCATGCCCTTATCCGT
>BOAV01000130.1 GCA_026002045.1 Spirochaetia bacterium
TACTCTTGCAATTCAACCGGGAAAAAAGCAATACTCTTTCCACTTCCGCGTAGCGGAATCTTTCGGCTAGATTTCTGGGTTTTGAGGCACACTTTTTTCGACTAGATTTTCTTTTGTGGCATTACGGGTCCCGCTTATTTTGGAACAGCGCAGAGGCGCCAGGCGGAATTTTCAATCGCGTTGACACAGGCTCGACAAAAAGGTACTATTTGTCTATAAGTGAGAATGAAGGGATGGCGCAAATGAAAAAGTCTTGGTATATATCGGCATTTTGCCTTGTTTGTTTTTGTATAGTCAGCCCTGTCTTTGCCGGTCCTGAGGGTGAAATTGCCCCTCCGGCTCGTCGTACCATCACCATTAAATTGGCGTCCATGGTTCCCGAAAACACCCCCTGGGGAGCGGCCATGAACCAGATGGCGGCGGAATGGGCGGCGGCTACCAATGGCGAAGTGGACTTGAAGGTATACCACAACGGCATTGCGGGGAGCGAATCCGACGTGCTGCGCAAACTCAAGATGAATCAAATCCAGGCGGCGATGTTAAGTACCCTTGGGCTCAACACCATCACTCCGGGAGTTATGACCCTGAGTACCCCTTTCCTTATCAGGGATGATGCGGAACTGGATCTGATATTGAAAGAACTAAAGCCGGAACTGGAGCAGCAGATCAACGGGAAGGGCTTTTTCACCCTGGCCTGGTCAAAGGTAGGGTGGATCAAGTTTTTCTCCAAAGCCCCGGTTTTTGTTCCCGATGACATGAAACGGCAGAAACTGGGGACCGATGAAAATGAACCGGCCATAACCGATGCCTTTAAGGCCATGGGCTATCAGATGGTTCCGATCAACATAAATCAGGTCCTGATCAACCTCACCGGTGGGATGATAGACGCGGTGTACCAGAGTCCGGTTGTTGTGGCGGGGCTGCAGGTATTCGGGGTTGCGAAAAACATGGCTTCTATTAATGTGGCGCCCTTTATGGGGGCTATCATTCTGAACGGGACCGCCTGGCGGTCTATTCCGGATAAGTATAAGCCGGAACTTGTGCGGATTGCCAGAAATATAGAAGCAAACCTGGATTCTTCCGTTCCGGCGCTTGAGGCTGAGGTCCTTGGGACCATGGACCAGTACGGGTTGACGGTCAACCAGCTTACGCCGGCCCAGGAACAGCTCTGGTATGAAGATGGAAAACGCGTCGGCCCCTCTCTTATGGGTACGCCCCTTAACCAGGCAATGTATCGAAGGATCGAGACCCTTCTTAATGATCACAGGGCGGGACGGTGAGGATGCAAAAAAAATCGGGCATGGATCTTCTATGGACCATTGAGCGGGCTTTTTGTTATTTTTCTTTGGCCTGCCTTGTGTTTTTGCCCGCGGCGGAAGCCGTTATGCGGGTGTTTTTCCATTCCCGCGTTCCCTCTTCTCCGGAGCTGATTGCCCACCTTCTCCTGGTTCTGGGGCTGCTTTCCGGCATGAGTACCACGAAACAGGGGGATCATCTTTCCATAGGGCTGATTCACTATTTTCATGACGAAAAACTCAAGGGCCGGATTGCCGCAGCTACGGGTCTTTTGTCTGTGTTCATCGTTACCATCTTTGCCTGGTGTTCCGCTTCGTTCATCAAGATCGGTCTTTCCCCCTGGCTAATCATCGGGTTTATTCCGGACCAGATTTTTGCCCTGGTGATGCCCATTGGGTATGGGGTGATGGTTTTCCGTTTTGCCCGGATGACGCCCCTGAACAGGAAACTGCGGTTTCTTCCGGTTTTGGCAATACTCCTGGGAACCCTTTGTTCCCTGCCGGTGATTTTCAAGCTTATCTGGGATTTTAATCTCCCGGATTTTGCATATACCATTAACGATGGGCTCACAAACTTTGCCGTCTCTTTCGGGACGCCGGTGTTCATCCTGCTGATCCTCGCGGCATTTGCGGGGACTCCCCTGTTTGTGGTCATCGGCGGCATGGCGCTTGTCCTGATCCAGGGTTCCTGGGGAGAAATTGACGTTGTTTCAAACCAGGTCTATACCGCCCTGACGGCGAACAATATGGTTGCCATTCCCCTATTTACCCTCGCGGGGTTCATCCTTTCGGAAAGCCGGGCGGGGGAACGGCTGGTGCTTACCTTTCGAAGCCTTTTCGGCTGGCTGCCGGGGGGCCTGATTATCGCCACCGTAATCATCTGCGCCTTCTTTACCTCCTTTACCGGCGCTTCCGGGGTAACGATCCTGGCATTGGGGGGTATTCTCTATACGGTACTCTCCGAAAGGGGCGGGTATTCTCCGAAATTTTCCATCGGCCTCCTGACCGCATCGGGCAGTATCGGCCTCCTCTTCCCCCCAAGCCTTGCCATATTTCTCGTGGGGGCAACCACCTTCACCAATACGGTTCATCTCTTTCTGGGGGGGCTGATTCCCGGCCTGATTCTGGTTTTTGCCACCATCATTTTTGGCGTTGTTATTTCTGTTAAAACGAAGGTTCCCGTGGAGTCCTTTAACCTGAAAAAAGCGGGCAGTGCGCTGAAAAATTCGCTCCTGGAAATACTGCTGCCCTTTCTGCTCATTGCAGGTTACTTTTCCGGAGTCCTGTCCCTGGTGGAAATTGGTTCCGCCGCGGCGATCTATATTTTTGTGGCGGAAGTCTTTGTGTATAAGGATATCAAACTTTCCGAGATTGTTCAGGTTTTTAAGCGGGCCATCCCCATCATCGGCGGTATCCTCTCGATCCTCGCCCTGTCCCAGGCCCTGTCCTACTACATCGTAGATACCCAGGCGCCCTACCACTTTGCCCAATGGATGCAGCGGGCCATTTCCTCGAAGTACCTCTTCCTCCTGATCCTCAACCTGGCCCTATTGGTAGTCGGCTGTCTGATGGATATTTTTTCTGCGACCCTGATTGTACTGCCCCTGCTCCTGCCCCTGGGCGCGGCCTACGGTATTGACCCGGTTCATTTGGGGATCATCTTCCTTATTAACATGGAAGCGGGGTTTATCACCCCGCCGGTGGGGCTCAACCTGTTCCTTGCCAGTTATCGTTTCAAACGGCCCTTCCTTGAAACTGCCCGGTACATACTGCCCTTCCTGATAATACAACTGGCGGTGGTCTTTCTTGTAACCTATATTCCGGTTCTCTCTACGTACCTGACACGGTTTTCCAGTTAGTTTAATAAGGGGGATTTATGAAACCTAAACCTTTTACAATTACCGCGGAAGCGGCTTCGAAAGGTCCCTATGTCCCGCAGATGGGGATCAAATACCCCGAAAAGCCCGATGAGCACATGAACGTCGGGCCCAAAGTGGTCGATATAAACTTCGACACCAATTACCCCTATCTTGATGAATCCCCGGGGTTTAAACTTTGGAGCGGTTTTATTTACTTTGTAATCTGGACGCTGGTCTTTATGGTTTGCCCGATTCGTTATGCCCTGCGGATTGAGGGCCGAAGTATCCTGAAAAAGAACAAGGCGCTCTTCAAGAACGGAGCCATGACCGTATCAAACCACATGCTGCGCTGGGATTTCCTCAGCGTACTCCAGGCGGTCCGGTATCGGCGGCTCTGGTTTCCTACGGTAAAAGAGCTTGTCCTCGGCTCCGACAGGGGCGTCACCCGGGCCGTTGGGGGTATTCCTGTTCCTTCGGATATTCATGCGATCCGATCCTTTACCAATGCCTTTGATGAACTCCATCGGCGCAAAAAATGGTTTCACGCTTTTCCTGAAGCCTCCAGTTGGTTCTTCTATCAGCCGATCCGCCCTTTTAAGAAGGGGATGTTCACCATGGCCTACAAATACAATATACCCGTTATTCCGATAGCCCTTTCCTACCGGCCGCCCACGGGTATTTACCGGTTCTTCAAGAAGGGCTCTCCCCTGATCACTTTGCGTATCGGGGAACCGATCCTGCCGGACCAGAGTATGCCCCGTAAAGAAGCGGTAAACCTGCTGCGCCAACAATGTCATAAAAAGATCGTGGAACTGGCGGGTATTCCGGAGGGGGAAAATCCCTGGCCCTGTGAAGGGGATTGATAAGTTATAAGATACCGTACATAAAAAGGAGTGTTTTATGGAATCTAAATCAGGTCAAAGTCCCTATGTTCCGAATGTCGGGATAAAATATCCCGAAAAGCCCGATGAACACATGAACATCGGACGCCAGGTGGTGGATATAAAATACGACACCACTTATCCCTATCTTGATGAATCCCTGGGGTCCAGGCTATATCACCGCTTAATATATTTTGCAATTTTCACCATGGTTTTTTTGGTTTGTCCAATTCGCCATGGTCTGCGGATTGAGGGCCGAAGCATCCTGAAAAAAAACAAGGCCCTCTTCAAAAACGGAGCCATGACCGTATCGAACCATATGCTGCGTTGGGATTTCGTTATCGTAGTTCAGGCTGTCAAGCGGCAGCTCTGGTTTCCTGCGGTAAAAGAGTTTATCAACAGCCCCGACCGGCACATCGCCCGCGGCGCGGGGGCTATTCCGGTTCCGACGGATATTCATGCGATCAAATATTTTAACCAGGCCTTTGACGAACTCCACCGGCGGAAAGAATGGTTCCATGCTTTTCCCGAAGCCAGCAGTTGGTTTTTCTATCAGCCGATCCGCCCCTTTAAGAAGGGGGTCTTTACCATGGCCTATAAGTACAACCTTCCGGTTATCCCCATGGCCTTTTCCTACCGGCCGCCCACGGGCATTTACCGGTTCTTCAAGAGGGGCTACCCCCTGATCACCCTGCGTATCGGGGAACCGATCCTGCCGGACCAGAGTCTGCCCCGCAAAGAAGCGGTAACCATTCTGCGGGAACAGTGCCACAAAAAGATGGTGGAGTTGGCGGGCATCCCGGAAGGGACGAACCCCTGGCCCTGCGAAGGGGATTAGTGTTATCTTATTCAGAACGAGAACTACATACCTCGTCCTTTAGGCTAAACTTGACCCACAAATAAGAACGAAGAATAATTAACACACAAAGGACCCTGGAACCATAGGTTCCTTGGGGTCCGGGACACGAAGGACACAAAGGGAAGAAAAGTTAGAGATCTGCCAACGGGGTGTTTCTGCCATAAGCGCCTCATAGTCAAACAAAAAGCCGGAATGGGTATTTGTTCCCGCTCCGGCTCTGGTATCACCTTTTTTCCTCTGCGCTTCCTATACCGCCGCTTTCAGTTCCTTGCGCACCAGTTCGCCGACAATCTGGGCGGGGGTCTTATGTTCCGCTTCGGCGGCGGATTTGAGGTACTGAGCCGCAATACCTTCAACTACTACGGTAAGTGGTTGAATTGATACGCGATTCTTGGAGGGATCAGGATAAACGCATAGAACTCAGTCAGAGCGAGGCAACAGGATGCTCTGAATGGCCTGAGCATTGAGGAGCTTGAAAATGGTTTCGATGTGCTGTTCAAAGCCCAGGGACAGGATAAACCGGATTCC
>BOAV01000131.1 GCA_026002045.1 Spirochaetia bacterium
CATAAAATAATGTTTTATAGTAATATTTTTACTTATTTTTTCAAAAAATATTTTATTTATAAAATATATTATTAGTAATAATACAATAATTATAGGAAAGAGTATAATATATCCTGTAAATTCAAAAACAAACAAATCAGCTAATATAAAAATTGAATCCATTATACAAATTTAACCCTTTTCTGATTATTATGCAAGTGATTTCATCAGGGCGAGCGCATATAAAATCAAAAAAGAAAGGGTTATACTTGGCATGGTTTTCCGGGAGGGGAACTATCATGCCAATAATGAATTATTTTTCGGTCATCAAGGACCCTCGGGTGGAACGAAACAAACTATATCCGCTCCATGAAGTCATCGTCATTACGATATTGGCGGTGATCGCCATGGCGCAGGGCTGGGAAGATATACAGGGATACGCCAAAGCGAAGGAAAGCTGGCTGCGCCGGTTTCTCCCTCTGGAGCATGGCATACCGCATCATGACGTGTACCGGCGGGTAATGACCCGGTTAGACCCATCGGAAATAGAAGCCTGCTTTATGAATTGGGTGAGGGCAATCAAACGGGAGTATAAGCGGGAAATTATAGCGATAGACGGGAAAACCGTGCGGGGACACTTCAAGTCGGGTGGAAAAGCGCTGCATCTGGTGAGTGCCTGGGCAACGGAGAACCGGCTGGTATTCGGGCAAGTTAAGACAGAAGAAAAAAGCAACGAAATAACGGCAATTCCGACTCTGCTGGAAAAACTGGCGCTGGAAGGATGTATTGTGACGATTGACGCGTCAGAAACGAAGTTTCTGCTCTGACCTGGATTTCTCGGCGCCGGCCGGGGAGAACCGGCATATCCGGTTCTCCTCAGTTTCAACTCATGATGAAGATCATGGACGGATAGAGGACCGGGATTATGCGGTGAGCGATGATGTGGCGTGGCTGATCAAACGACACCCCGACTGGAAGACGATCAGTTCCATAGGGATGGTAGAATCCGGCCGGGAGAACAATGGACAGACGGCTCTTGAGCGCCGGTTTTTCGTATCAAGTCTGCCGGCGGACGGAGAACAATTTGCAAAAGCGGTTCGCAGCCATTGGAGCATTGAAAACTCGCTCCATTACGTGCTTGATGTCGCTTTTGGTGAGGATGGTTCCCGATTACGCACGGACAATGGACCTGAGAACATGGCTATCCTGAGAAAGCTGGCCTTAACGGTGGCCCGTGCCGATACCGAAACAAAACGCAGTATCATAGGACGGAGAAAACAATTCGCATGGTCGGATGAGTATCTTGAGCAGATCCTCTTTCAAACAGATCTGGCCTCAGATTCCTCTGATTCGGGGTAATTTATATGCGCTCGCCCTAAACAATGGACTTGTTCGATAACTGAAGTTATCGAAGCAGACCTCACGGACAAAAGGAAAGAAAGCAAAGCAAAAGTCCGTGTTATCTGTGTGGAAGAGCCCGCTTGCGCGGGGGAGGCCAGTAGGCGGCTTGTGGTTAAATTTGGAATTGCTGATGCAGGAGCCCTGACCGTGTACCTGCTTTCCATTCAGAAGAAGTCAAAATTTACCGAATTTAAATGATAAGATGGCGGCATTTATCAGCAAAAAAAACTCCCTATTGATATTCATCGGAGCCCTCTGCACTGCGGCGCTTACCGTCTTACTGCTCCAGTACCTGCTCTCGGGGCCAAAGCTTGGGCCCCATTACGATTTTTTGCTGGGCTGCCGCAGCGATCCCCCTATTGCCCGGGAATTTTTGCTTATTGATACGGATGATATCATGGAACCGGGAACGGCCGCCCAGGTCCTCCTCACCCTGATCGAAATGGACGCCGAGACCCTGGTGATAGAGACCCCGGTTCTTGGGGCCGCAGCCGGGAGAATCAGCAGCGAAGAGGAGATCCGCTACCGCTTTGACGAGGAATTCACCCTCCTGGGCAGGAATATCCAAAATCTTTTCGAGGCGATCCGGGTGGGCTCTGTCCCTCCCCAGGAATCGGAAAAATATGTGGGGGAACTGGTGGAATTGTCCCTCCGGGGGAAGGACCGGCTCACTTCCGCCCTGGTCCACAAGGATGAGGCGGGGATGGTCCGGATGGAACAGGCCGCCGCGGCTTTCGGCAAGGTCCGGAAAGCCGGGGATCTGCGGCTTTCCATGGCCCTGGACACCCCCTGGTATTCAAAACCCCTGCCCGATTGGGACGGTAAACTGCGCCGTATCAGCCCGGTACTTTCCGGTACGGAACACGTGGTCTATGCGGCCTTGAAAGGCCGGGAAGAGACCATTATTCCCCTGGACAGGTCCGGGGCTATCCTTATTGAGCCCCCCCGGAATGGCGCTGCATTCCGCCGCATTCCGCTGGAACTTTTTCTGAAATACGAAGAACTGGACCATGCCCTTGAGCGGCTTTTGCGGGAAGCGGACAGCAGGGGAATCTATTCCGAAATAGAGCCGGAGAATTCCCCGGTGTTTCTCTTTGAATACGCCCTGTCCCTGCGGGATGACATTCTTGAATTTCCCGGCGGGGGGAAAAAGGCCGATTGGGTCCATGCCCGGTCCGAATATTTTGCCCGCCTGGAGGATTTTCTCTCCGGTCCCTCAGAAGCAAAGCTTGCCGCCGGGTATGAGGATCTGATCGCTGCGGAAGCTTCCGCGGATATTGCCCAACTCACGGGGCTTCGGGATGGGCTAATCCGGTGTTTTGAAACCATCCGGGAAAGCTACCAGGAACTGCGGGATCTGCGGCTTTATCTGAAGGACGCTCTGGATTCTTCTTTTATCATCCTGGGCCCTGATTTTTCCGCCGGACAGCCGGAGAACCGGGCGCTTAGCCCCGCTGAGGTATCTGTGGTACTGGCCAATACGATCCTGGGAGGCCGGGCCATTAATCCGGGACAAATCTCATCTATCCTTTTCTGGTCCCTGTTGGCGGTTGTGGTATGCCTTTTAATTATCTCCCGGCTTGAGCCCCTTGCGGCTCTTATTACCGGTCTGATGTTGAGCCTCCTTGCGGGGACAGTTTTTTCCTGGAGTTTTATCGTTTCCGGCTATTGGATCGATCCCCTTATTCCCCTCACCGGTTCTCTGGCGGGGACCCTGTTTGTTTTTTCTGTTTCCCAGGGGGTGCGCAGCCGCTTTGCGCGGCATTTCCGCCTGGCCTATGGGCCATCGGTGAGTAAGGCCTGCCTTAAACAGCTTATCCGCACCGGCCGGCCCCTGACATCGGAGCTGATCAACTCCCGGGTTGTAGTTATCGCGGTGCGGAAACCGGAGCTTTTGGCCCAGGAGGATCGGGGTAATCCCCTGGCCGGCGCCGAAGCGGTGTACGCCTTTCGGGAAGAGGTGTCCCGTTTTTTCAAAAAGGCCGGGGGCGCTATTGTCGGCTGCGATGGGGATCTGGTGCTGGGCTGCTTCGGCTCCCCCCTGGAACGGATCGCCCTGGGGGGCATGAAGGCGGCCCCCTCCTCCGGGGCCGATCCATACGCCTACTACACCCAAATCCCCGCAGTCCGTGCTTCAAGTTTTATCGCCGAAGTTTTGGCGGGTACCGCCACAGCAGACACCGCCACGGACACCACCTCCTGGCACTTTGGTATTGATATCGGTGAATGTAGTTTCCGGTATCTGCCGATTTCAGGCTATTCCGCCTTCGGCCGCCCCGTGGTTCGTGCCCGCATCCTCTCAAGTCTTGCCCCCCGGTACAATGTCCAGGTGGTGGTAAGCGCCGCCGTAAGCGAAAGCCTAAGCGACATGCCGGTGCGCCGCCTCAATGTTCTCAAGGAACAGGACGGATCGGGGGGGGAGGCGTTTTATCAGCTGGTGATGAAATAGCCCCCCTGCAACCGTGGCGCCCCACGGGCACAGACACGGTGGCGGGAGGACGGCGCATTGCCGCTTCCATCGCCCGTCCTCGAAACTGCGAACCTCCGGTTCTCAGTTTCTGCGGGTTCGCGATGTTCAGCGGCAACGCACCGCCCTCCCGCCGCCTGCCCGTAATCGTTTTGCCATAGGTAAGCGTGCCTGGCACTATACTACTCTATATTAATTCTTTTAGTTAATTCTAATTCCTCTGCAGGCGATTAAATCGGGGGTACGGCTGTTTCTGTCGAAAAAGCTCTTCCCTATCTTAGGCGAAGCCCCAGCCCCCTGCAACCGGAGTTAATGACGGGCACGCATGGGATAACGGCGGCGGGGGGTGTCAGGGGAATTCGTGACCCGCCTGCGGGGCATGAATTCCCCTGACAGGACCCCCATCTATTCCTTTGCGTGCCCGTGGGAAGCCACGGTTGCAGGGGGCTGGGGACTTGCTATTCCTCCAGCACAACTTCCAAACTCACCGGATGATGGTCCGAGTATTTAAACCCGTCCGCCAGGGTCTTGGCCGACACAAGCCGCACATTGGGGGAGAGGATGAACCCGTCGATGACATAGAGCTGGGTATCCGTATAGCTGCCTGAGTAGGGCTCGTTCAGCAGCCGGGAGCTGGGGGTTTGGGTGTCCGTGGCGAAACGCCAGCCGGGCTGTAGCATATTTTGGGTCAGGGTCCCGGGGACAAAATAATCGCTGTTTTTTATGCGGAAAAGTTCCGGGTCAATGTCCGGAAAGCTCTGGTTAAAATCCCCACCGGCGATGACATAGTTCCCCTTTGCGTATTCGGCGTTGAGAAAATCCACCGCCAGCCGCATCTGGGCTGCCCGGCCGCTTTCGGAAGAATAGGCCTCCAGATGGAGGTTGACCAGAACCAGCTCCTTGCCGCTCCCCGCAACGGGTATCCATTCCGCCAGCAGACACCGTTTCAGGTTGGCCGTCCGCACCGGCCAGGAAAAGGGGCTGGGAAGGCTTATCCGTACCGCTTCGCGGGGGGTAAAATTGTGCATGCTTAAGATTCCGCTTCCCACAGGACCGATGGGCGGAAACGGGAAGGGGACAAAGGGGGTTTTGAAATTGTACCCAAAGGCCCATGAACCCTTGTAGTCTTTGGTCAGATATTCTACCTGATTCACCCAATAGGACCTGAGGGAACGGGTATCCGCCTCCTGAATCAGCACGGCATCCCAGGAAGATCCGAGAACCAGTTGTTTTATGTTTTCGATATTGTTCTTGACATTGGTGTTTTTGGCGGGCCGTACATGCCTGCCCCCGTCCATAACAAAGTCCTCCGCGGCGTCCAGTGAAGCGTACCCGATATTCCAGGAAAGTATTTTGAGGGGAGTCCCCGGAGCGGGAAGTCCGCCGGTCCCGGCCCTGTTGATTTGCAGGGGCTCCCTATCCCCGGGCCGGTATTCGGTGATGGTAAGCACCGCCGCCAGAATTAAAAAGGCCCCCACCGCAGCCGCTAAAACGATGCCTATTAT
>BOAV01000132.1 GCA_026002045.1 Spirochaetia bacterium
ACCATCGTCTTCATTGTTCTTTTGAGGGTGAGCGCTATTTTGGGTTCCAGTGTGGAGCAGGTATTGGTTCTCTACAATCCCATGGTCTATGACGTGGGGGACATGATAAGTACCTATGTTTACCGGGTGGGGCTGACCAATATGAGGTACAGCTATACCACTGCGGTGGGGCTCTTCTCTTCGGTAATCGGCTTTGTCATGCTTTTGGCGGCGAATTATGCCGCCCGGGCATTCGGCGAACGGGCCATGTGGTAGGGGTTGGGGATGCAGGAAAAAAATAACGGTAAAATAACCCATGTCCGCAATTCAGCAGATCGGCTGTTTGATTTTTTCAATATTCTTTTTATCGGTGTCATCGGCCTCCTCTGCATCCTGCCCTTTATCAACGTACTGGCAAAATCTTTAAGCTCCGAAGCGGCGGTAGTATCCGGAAAGGTTGTCCTGTGGCCAATTAATTTGAATATAAAGGCCTACCGTTACATTTTTAGCAACAGCTTATTCTGGAACAGTATGAAGAATTCAGTTTTTGTTACCGTAGCCGGTGCAGTGCTGGATACGGCATTTACCCTCTTTGTAGCCTATGCCATATCCCGCAAACATCTTGTGGGGAGAAGCGTCATTTATTTCCTGTATGTCTTTACCATGCTTTTTTCAGGCGGTATTATCCCTACCTTTCTTGTGGTCAAACAGGTGGGGCTGTTGGATAAGCTGCCCGCCCTGTTCCTCCCCACCGTGGTTACGGTTTTCAATATGACCCTGATACGTAACTACTTTATGACCATTCCACCCAGCCTTGAGGAGTCGGCCAAAATGGACGGCGCTTCGAACCTGAATGTCCTGTTCCGCATCATGATTCCCCTGGCCGCCCCGGCAATTGCCACGGTCGCGCTGTTTGCCGCCGTAGGACTGTGGAACGATTATTTTACCCCCCTTATGTATATTCAGAGCCGTTTAAATCGGACCCTGCAGGTTTTTCTGAGGGGGGTGGTAGATATGTCCCAGGATGCGAATATGAACGATTTTGACTCAATAAGTGAATTGGCCCAGGAGACCATACGGGGCGCTACGGTATTTGCCGCCACCCTGCCCATACTTTTGGTTTATCCCTTCTTGCAGCGCTATTTTGTGTCAGGTATGACCATTGGCGCGGTAAAGGAATAATAATATTTTTTCAGGAGGAATGGTATGAACAAGAGAATTTCTTTAGTAGTGTTGTTGGCGCTGATTCTGACCTGTGCCGTAATGGCCGGCGGTAAGAGCGACAAAGGTTCTGACGGTGGGTCCGGAAAGCCCTCCATTACGGTTTATGGGATCAAAAATCAGGAAGAATTCCCCTCAGGACAAACGGAGAACAATAACCGGATCATTAATTACATCAAGGAAAAAACCGGTTACGATATTCGTTGGATAATCGCCCCGAATACCAATGAACGGGAAGCGCTGAACATGGTCATGGCTTCGGGCAATCCGCCGGATATGATCATTCTCCAGGACAAGGCTGTCTTTAACGATTATGTCAGCCAAAGGCTGCTCAATCCCGTGGACGATTTACTTGCAAATACCAAGACTATTAAAACCATTGTACCTGAAGAAACCTGGAGGGCGGTAGAAAGCGGGGGCAAACATTACTCCGTGCCCGTACCCCAAAATCAGTTTTCCACTTACGGTGTCATTGCCAGAACCGACTATCTGGCCAAACTGGGTAATCCCAGGCTGGAAACCATAGATGATTATGTCAGGTTGTTTCAACTCGCTGCGGACAGGAAGATTGGAGGTAACGATACCATTCCCTATGTCATGTGGGGAACCGAACCGGATTTATTTGCCTATGCGTATGGCCTGGGAGTAGAATACGATGATTTTGGCAGCGGCAAGCTTGAATCTACCTGGATTAGCGCGAATGCCAAAGCTTACCTTCAGTTTATGGCAGGCCTCTTTTCCCGCAAGCTTATTGATCCGGAATATGCGGTTAATACCACCGCCCAGATTGCCCAGGAAAAGATGACCAATGGCCGGGGCTTACTGTACACCGGCATGTGGACCGACATGAATACCCTGGAACGGACCATCACCAACGGTGATAAAGCCTTCGGCGTTATCGCTCCTCCCAAGAACATCAAGGGAGAGCCGACCTATTTTAATCTTCAGGCCCCGGTGCGGGTATACATCGTATTCCCTGCCCAGTCAAAAAAGACCAGGGAGGCAATCGCTTTCCTGGATCGCTGTATAGAGGATGATATCAGGCTGACTATTTCCTACGGTTGGGAGAATGAGCATTATGTCCGCAAGACCCTGAACGGAGCACAAGTAATTGATCAGACCCCGGCAGCGGAAGATATCCGTTACCGTATTTATTACAATATGTGGGACACCAAGGAAGATTTCATCAACCGGGTTAATCTTAAAGGTTTTGCTTCCGGTTATTTCCCCATGTCGGAATTTACCAAAAAGGCAAATCTGATGTTGTATGCGCCCCCCATCAATTCAGTGAGCGAGTTCTCCCCAACCCTCAAGGATCTCAAGGATGAGTATTTTATGAAGATCATCACCGGCGCATGGGGTATCGACAAATTCGATGAATTTGTACAGAAGTGGCATACCAACGGAGGCGATCAGGTTTTAAAGGATATTAACACCTGGTACGCCACATTCAAATAACAGGAGTATATCATGTCCGATCGCATAATGACTGAGCAGCTTAAGCATATCGTCCTTTCAAGCGGTATGGATATTGTGGGTTTTGCCCCCGCCACCCGTTGGGAAAAGGCGCCTTTTCTCCTGTCACCAATGGCAATTCTCGAAGGAGTAAAAAGCGTTGTGGTGGCGGGGATCTTCATTACCGACACCTGGAGCGAAATGGGAGGCGAACCAACTCCCCAGCACAGCGGGGCCGGCGGTTGGATGGACCAGAACAGCCTCATGGATCGTATCGCCTACCGGGAAGTCCGGGCACTGGAAGAAGTGGGTTATAAGGCTGTGGCCATAGCTTCTTCCAATATTTGGCGCTACAGGAAGTTTGAAGGGGTGAACAGCCTTTTCACACCTGACCTTTCCCATATCCTGGCATCCTCTGCGGCGGGGCTCACGGAAATTGGCTGGTCCGGCCTTGCAATCTCCCCTGAATACGGTCCGCGGGTCCGTTATATTTCGGTAGTTACCGATGCGCCCCTTGAACCTACCCCCCTCTACAACGGAAAGAAACTCTGCGACATGTGCGGGGAATGTATCAAGGCTTGTCCAACCGCGGCGTTAAAAAGAGATTTTGACGGCGAGCCCCATAAATTGGAAATTGAGGATAAGGTTCAGAAGTACGCTTACAAAAACATTTGGCGCTGCGCCTGGGCCGAACACTTCAATTTGGATCTCAACAGCAAAACCCTCCTGAAAGATCACATCGACGAAGAAGATATCAAAAACGAGATTGCCACTGTTGGTGAAATCGGCGGCCACGAGCGGGGGGTATGCCAGAAAGTCTGCGTGCCGCCGCACCTGCGCACCGGGGAGCCTTCTTTCGGCAGGGAAAACAAAAGAATTGCCCGTATGAAGATAGGCCGTACATATCCAAAGGATATGCCTACCTATAAAAAACTTCGGGACGATGTGATTTCCATAGCAGTAGGAATGGGGGCAGAAATCGCCGCGGCAGGTCTTTTGGATGCCAACAGCAAGTTTGGCAAATTCGTTCTGCAGCAGGCCCCGGGCATGACCCATGTACTGGCCCTGGCTTTCAAGATCCCCGACGAGGCCCTGGATATGGTTTCAAAACCGGTATATACCCACGACCACCATATCTCAGGCAAGGCAAATGTGGAATCCGGATCCGCCTACGAACGGGACATCTACTCTTATGCTCCCTTTACCAAGATGCACCATACCCTGATAGTTACCGCCAAGGCCCTGGAAAATGAGGGCTTCTATGCCGCTTCTTACACCGGCGGTTCCGTGGGATATCGCAAAGGGGAAAACCTCAAATCCGTACTGGATAGTTTTGTTCCTGATATTAACACCAAGCAACACGACTACGTGCCTCTCACCGCCTATGCCCTGGCGGAATCAGTGGGTCTCGGTACGGTAGGGGAAACATTCATCACCCCAGAATTCGGCGGCAACGTTATGGTAGGTGTGATTGCTACCAATGCGCCCCTGGATACCCTGAAGAACTCCGGGGAGCACATGCCCCCTCTCAAAAAGCCTGCGGGGGCAAAACAGCTCAGAAAAAAGCTGGAAGTCCTGGCGGACAAGAATCTTGTTTCCCTCTTCGGCGTTGCTTCAGCTTCTGCTTTTGACCAGACGGTCCCGGCCTTAAAAAAGATCTATAAAGAAGAGGAGCTTGGCAGGGTTATTATCGACGGCAACGAGAAGGGGCCTTATCACGGGGCATGGATACCCAGGGAAGAGAAAGAGGATGTCAAAATACGTAAGCCGGAAGATTATGTGAAGGGCGCCAAGTCCGTTATAGTTCTGGGCATGCACATCCCCCAGGTGATTGTGGATCAGGTAGGCAAGGAAGAGACCATGCAGGTAGGTACCTATGGTTATTATGTCTACCAGACCACCTTCGAACTTCGTTTTGCCGCAATGGAACTCTGCACTTATCTTGGTCGGCTGGGCTATAAGACAGTCGCTACGAGCAACATGCTTGGTGTGGGTTCCTTTGCAGACAATCCCCGGGGATTGCTCCCTGACTTCCGCTGCGGCGCCATTGAAGGTGTGGCTGCTGGCCTGGGGGAGATTATCGAGAACGGCGCCCTCAATAACAGTGAGTACGGGGTCAATACCCGGCGCATCATGATAATCACCGATGCTGAAATCCCGGTAGATAAGCCTCTGGAAGACCTGGCCTTGCGAGGTAAGTACAAGGGCTGTCTGTCCCATTGTCCGGTACATTGTATTCCTTCTGAGACTGTGCAACTCCCCGTGGCGGGTGTGGAGGTACCCTATCCTCTCATCAACCGTAACCGTTGTGACTGGGCAAAGATGTATTCCCTTAACAAGGATGAAGGTCCGGCCTTAATTGGTAATATGACCCATGTGGAACTGGGAGCAAAAGATCCTACTATAGAGGATATTGCCGAGGGTTGTACACACAAGGATCAGATCCTCAAGCACAGGACAGTGATTCTGGAATCCTGTCTTAAGCACTGTGTCTAATTCCTGGATTCTTTGAGAATAGGAGGCGTCCTACTTGTACGGTGGGGCGCCCCGTGATGTCTCACGTAAAAATCTAACCGAAGGGCTTGTGGAATCTCAAGGTAAAATCTAACCATGAGCCTTGGGGCAGTCAACGCTGCCGGGGGAATGTTGGATCAAACGGTCGAGATGTTCAAGA
>BOAV01000133.1 GCA_026002045.1 Spirochaetia bacterium
TATGTGATACATCAGCGTACTCACATTATGTTCTTTATGGATGATCTCACTCATCCTTCTAGTATATTCTTACTTTCAGCCGCGGCAAGCCGCGGGGTATTAAACCGTATAGGCTTCGCCTAATAAAGTTTTTAAGCATAATTATCCTCCATAGTTACATTATAATACTTCATGTTTTTTTTGTCAATACTATATTCCAACCCGCCTAGCCCAAATTGCACATAACGTGAAAGCTATACGACGTTTTTGCGGTTGCGATAAAGGAAACCTGGAACGCTTTGCGTTCCTTGGGTTTCCAGCAACCGCAAAAATGTGCCGGAAGAAAAACGCACAAAGGCCAAAGGCCGACTGCGTTTTTTCGTAGGCCAAGCCGCTACTGCGGCGCAGCGTATAGCGTATGTATACGCTTTTTTCAATATAGTTTAAATCACTCTTGTAAATCTTTATGTATAAAAGAAATACAAGAATGATACAAATAGTATTGCTACCCTAAAAGTTCCTTCTATATGTGATTTTTTGGTTTCCTTGACCCATTTTTTAACCCATATTTGCCTTCAATATGTTTCGTATCACGCTTATAAGTCATTGTTATACAACGAAATATAAGAGTGATAGAAATAGTATTGTTGTTGATTTTAATATATCAGGGCAATATATTCTTCAATAGAGATTGAATAAATCAATCTACTATTTTTTGAGGAGGTAATAACAATGAAGTTATTATCTATTAAAGAGGTTAAGCGGATGATAGGCGGGTCTTCTACCCAATGGCTTAACCGACAGATTTTAGATGGAAAATTGGAAGCCATCTATATCGCCAAAAAACCCAAGTTTTACGCCTGTCAAGTAGAAGCGTTTATCCAAGAAAACGCCCAAAACTACAAGACAATCCTGGAAGGGCAGGCAAGAAATAAGGGAGGTGAAGTCCGGGCATAACAGAAAAGCAACAAGGGGGTCGTATGACCCCCTTATCAACCTTAAAGGAAAGAACTATGGCAGATATGGAAAACGCTGATTTACTCAACAGCATTGATTTTTTGTTAAGCAGGAGATTAAACCAGTTTGAAAAAAAACTGGAAACCGCAAAAACCAAACAGGATAAACGGGAGTTCTATTTAATCAAGCAGAAACGGGAAAGGACCGGTTTTGTCTATTGTGTCAAATACATTGACCCTAAAACCGAAAAGATACTACCGACCAAGTTTTCAACGGGGACAAATGACAAGGTAAAGGCGTTTGATTTTGCCCGTCTTAATAAAACCGCCTTAATTCAATCCTACTTTCAACGGAATAATGCGGAATTGTCAATCCTTGAAAATTACTATGCCGAAGGGTCAAAGATGTTAGCGGATGAAGTAAGGGAAACCAAAAGGTCGCTAACCGATAAGACACGCAAAATCTACCATTCTTTTATCAAAAATCGTATAGTTCCTTTTCTTAAAGACAGGGGCATAAGATACTTAACACAGATAGACACCCCCACAATGAAAGGATTAAAGGTCTATCTCAACTCAACAGGGATGAAACCGCAGAGCATAAACAACCAGATACAAGGTCTTAAAATGTGTTTTCGCCAGTTGATAGGTCTTAAAATAATGACCGATAGTTCAATAGTTGAAAATCTATCTGTCAATGGCGGTTCTATTGAAAAACAGGAAGTGGGGGTCTATCCCATACCCATACTTAAAGGGGTGTTTAATAAACAATGGAATAATCAGTCATACCGATTATTAGATATGATGATTTACTTTATGGATTTACGAAATAACGAAATAGCAAAAATCCAACTTGACGATTTTGAAAAGGTCAATGGGGTAATGTTTTTGAATGTGCGGGGGACAAAAACGGAAAACGCCCCCCGCCTTGCCCCTGTGTCAAACTATCTTTACAAAGAGGTATTGAAGTATGTTAAAGAAAACAGCATACCAAAAGACACCCCAATTTTTTCTAAAACCTATAATGATTTTTTTAGGAAAGCATATAAAGAAATGGGGCGGGTTTTAGGATACACTGAACCGCAATTGACCGAAAAGAACATTACCTTTTATAGCGGTCGGCATACCTATAAAAGCATATTAGCGTTAGGATATGACAAGGTTTCTCTCCCCGTCAACTTCCAAGAGTTGTTTATGGGTCATACCTTAAAGGGCAACAACCAAACCAGCAGTATAGAAAAGAACTATAAACACCTTGACCGAAAATCAGTAGGGGATGTTATTTATTCACAAATGGGGAAGATTGCCATAGACATATTAGAACATTATTACCTATAAGGTGCCCCCTCCCCCTTACATTTATTATATTGACAAGATTAATCATTTTGTGATGTAATAGATGTAAGGGGGATTTTATGAAAACCTTAAAAGAATATGACGAAGAATATAACAGAAAGGGCAGACCCAATAAAAAAACCATATCTTTAAAAATAACCAATAAACCCGTTTATTATTTATTCACTACCAAAAAAGAAAGCGATATAGCGGTCAGTAAATACCCTTCCATAAAAACAAAATTGTTTCCATTGACAATAAGTGGAAAGACAATAAATAAGCGAAAAAAATACTATGACGATGACGACAAAACACTTGAAACCGCCATAGAGAAAGGAGACCTTGACGAAGACCAATATATGATTTTATTTAAATCTATTTTATATGACAATACTGGAACTGATAATTTTGTAGAATTGACCGACGAACACCATATCGGAGAAACTCACCACTTTATTAAAATTGATGATAAGACACAAGTTTATAGTGTCCTTTATTATCTCAATAATAATCAAAAATTACACGATAAAATTGAAAGCACATTAGAAAAAACACTTAATTTTGACAGGCAGGATTTTATAGATTTTTTTAGTTTAGATAAAAATAAAGAATGGCGTAAAAACGCTTCTATACTTCCTATTGTTCCCTGTAAATATAAGACAAAGCGGGAACTACTGGAAGCGGAAGGGAATACCGAAAAAATAAAACGATTAGAAACCCATAAGGAAGCAAGCAGGGCATACAGGGAACGGCAAGCCATAAAAGAAAATAAGGCAAGGGCAGAACTTAACAAAGACAGAAAAAAGCGGGGATTAGAAAAAAGGGAATACAGGAAACGCCGGAAATACAACAGCCCCGAACAAACTTGACCCTACATATAGCGTATTTTATTTATACACTGAATAAAGATACGCTATATGTATGGTAATAAATGAATAAAAATCTAAAACACTGAAAAACCGCAAAAAACTATAAAAAATCTGACCCCCTTAAAGAAAAGGGTCAAACTTTTCCTCGTTAGCATATTTTGCCTTTAAGTATTTAACATAAGGGATATTTATACCCTTGTTTTGAAAGTGTTCTAATAACCTTTGTTCGCTTGCCTCCCCTTCTTTGTATTCCTTTTCAAACTGGTTTAGCAGGTCGTCAAGTGTAATTTTATTCATTTTTACCTCCGTTGTAAAGCAATAGTATTATTAAAAAAACCGCTTTTATTAAATGTCGTTTAAATCGTCAAAAATAACATCATTATCATCATCAGGGTCATAAACAGGTTTTTGTTTTAGTTTTTCTTCTGCGTCAAGGTGTCGTTTTACTGCTTTCTCAATCGGCATATTTAAAATAAAAGGGGGTAAATCATTCAGACCGATAAGGTGAGGGAGCATCGTATTTCTTTCTTCAATCGTTAAGTCCTTTACTTTTTTAGGTTCATTTTTTAGCGGTTCAGTTTCTACTTCTATCGGCTTTTCTTCAAATAAAGTTTCTTCTTGTGGTTCATTGGTTAGCATTTCTATTTCTTCATTGTCAATCAACTCTTGCGGTAGTTCTATTTCTTCCCCTGCTTTCCAGCCCTTGAAAAACTTACCATACCATCGAAGGCAGTTATATTGTTTTTCTCCTATGAAGTATTTGTTTGTTTTTTCATATTTTCTATACACTTTTAAAAGTCCTTTTTTTTCTAACCCTTGTATTGTCTCACTTAACTTTTTATTGTTTTTTGGGAAGTTATGGCAATCCTTTAAAATCATTGAATAACTCAATTCGTGTTTGGGGTAGTCATAACCATATAACCGGTCCCATAAGTAAATCATTAAGTTCCTTTCGTTTTTTGTCATAAGGTTATTGTAGTTCCTTATCAACTCATTGGGGTAGGCCGTCCAGTTTTTTTCTAAAATACTTGTTCTACTTGACATTTGTAATTCTCCTGTATGCTTAACTTTACAGTATGTTCTAAACATTACATAACGCCGTTTATTTGAGCCGTGCGAAACATTACAACACATTAATTAAAATAATAAAATAAAAATATATTAGGCGGGGTCTTTAAGAGACCCCCGCCTAAAATAAAAGACCTGCCACTGATTAAGTTAAACTTGAAAGGATAAACTTATGAACCAGAAACAATTTAAGAAATTAGTTTTAACACTTTGTCAATCTTTAAAAGATAATCCAGTTTTATTTGAGGGTGAAAATAAGACCGCATTAGAAATTGACAAAGAATGGCAGGCACTTTGCGACCGATATAAATATAAATACTTTCAACTGAAAAACCAGTTTCAATTTGAGAAAAACCAGTTCTTTAAAAAGTATGGTCGGCTCTAATGGTTTCATAAACACATCCTCAACGGGGATACTTGGGTCAGTGCGATGACGGAAAGTGTCGAAGTCGGCAAGGGTCATATCGGACTGATAAACGCCACCAACATAGAACTTTCCGTCTTTCCAAGTGTGCCGGACACCCGGACTGTCTTTTGTAGCAAAGAGATAGTAAGTAATCATTTTAACCTCCAGTTAAAGTATACAAAAAAAGGGGCAATCCCGCAGGACTGCCCGATTAATCAGTTAGCGTCTTTTCTCAAATCCTTGTAAAGAAAGACATAAGTATCTTTGGCAGATGAAGTGTTCCAAAAGTTTCTTTCAGTGCCCGGACGGTAAGCGAACAATTTATACCGATAAGGGCTTCGAGCATTTGGAAGCGGATAAACGTGGATTCCACCCACAATACCCTCTGGATTCCACCCGTCAAGTTGTGTAGAGTCAAGTAACTTGGTTACTGCCGCAAGGTATAACAAATACCAATTAGAAGATGACGGGTCCGGAATTACTTCCCAGCCGGTATCAATTTCCTTTTGTATTAACTCAAACATTAACTCACGGGTAAATCCTTCTACGGTAGCGTAAAATGTGTAATCACTTACACTGGTATCCCAAAATGGGTAATCATTTACGCCTTGTTCCTGTGCCACTACCGCCCTCACCGCAAGGGAGGCATTGTATAGGAG
>BOAV01000134.1 GCA_026002045.1 Spirochaetia bacterium
AAAACTCCTTATTGGGGCTGTTCTACAATTTTTGCCATGTTCTTAAATTTAGCATTGTTTTCGATTAAATAATCATAAGTACCCATATCAATAATATTTCCATCCTCCATTAAACAAATTTTATCACATTCCCGTACCGTAGAAAGCCTATGTGCAATAATAATTATCGTTTTTGAATGTTTTAAATTATGTATGGCATCCATCACCGCATCTTCGGTTATTGAATCAAGCGCGCTGGTGGCTTCATCCATAACCAGTATGGGCGGATCATGATATAAAGCCCGGGCTATCCCTATACGCTGCCGCTGCCCGCCGGATAATCTAATGCCCCTTTCCCCAACCGTGGTATTATAACCCTCCGGCAGATCCCGGGTAATAAAATTATGAAGATTAGCCGTTTGCGCCGCATATTCAATCAATTCCACATTTCGGTCTTTTTCCGGAATGCCCAAAGCAATATTAGCCGCAATTGTATCATCACACAAGAATATCTGCTGGGAAACATACCCGAAATTACGCTGCCACGAATTAAGCAAGGGTCTATTTTCATATTTGATATCACTTGTTATCACCGGAATATCATCGGCAAGAATTTCTCCGCCGCTTGGTATTAACAAACCCATAATGACATCTACCAGGGTCGTTTTTCCGCATCCCGTGGTTCCCACCAAACCAATGGTATTATTCTTTATTATGGATAAGTTAATATTTTTTATGGCAGGTGTATTTGAGGCATGATAAGAAAATTGTAAATTTTTCAAATCAATACGGCCGGAAAAGGGTACTCGATCCGTGCCCATTGGTTGTATACCAGAATCTCCACAGGATTGTGAAAGCGAAGTCATTTCCTCATAAAGTATATCCACCAAACGACCATAATATCGGATATTTGCAACTTCGTGAAAAACTCCCTGGATGAGCGGCATCATACGCATTATGGCAAATGCATATACAGCCAACAGCGGCAAAATTTGGTCAAGGGACCTGTTAATACGTAATAAAATCAGAACAAGTACAATACCAAAACCTACCGCCAATGGCTGCATTGTTCGTGATGGGACTGAAGATAATATTTGATTCTTTGACTGTGAGGTAGTATAAAGTTTTGCTCCGCCTTTATACATATCCCAGTAATATGATTCTTTACCAAGTATCTTAATATCCTTAATTCCACCAAAGGCTTCCGCAACAGATTTAAATCTAAGAAAATTTGATTCATCCAAACTATTCCCATAACTGATCAGCCTTGGACGTACAATCCCAAAAAGCACCGCATATAAACCGCCAAAAAGGATACAGGCTATGATTGATACTAAAGGGTTTATAATGATCAATAATACGAACGTAGCAAGTATCAAAAAAAAGCTTACAAAGAAATCCATAGCCGGGCCCAATACACCGGCAATAATCAGGTCAATCTCATTCAGAATTTTTTTTGACAGTTCCCCTGTATTTCGATCCAGAAAATACTGATATGGCTGGGATAGATACATTTTAAATAATTTTGATTCCAATTCATATTTTCCATTCGCAGTATACCGATATACTATATTTGAAACAATCATTTTCAATATGGTTGATACACAAACAATTATAAAAAATGCAACGCCGATAAATATCAGAAAAGAACCTGTGTCCTCAAATTTTAATAAATCATAAAGATATGATAGATATTTTTGCTTCTTTATTATCGAAGTATCGGAAATAACCGCCATAAAAGGGGCCATAGAGCCAATACCGGCCATTTCCAATAAGGCTGAAATAATTATAACTATAGTTATCGGTACAAGCTGCCGCCGTTTTTTCTTTGAAAACAAAGATATCAGTTTTAAAAAGGCAGACATTATATGATTAATTCCTTAACCGTCTCTTTATACGCCTTCACATTCCCAATATCGTGCATCTTGCCGTCCAATACTATTCCGTTTAAACCGCTTCCTATACATGCAGCCAGGGCTTCAGTCAATCCTATTTCCGCTGTTTCATGTTCTTCATTCTGAATATTATTTTCGAGGATATTAAATACTTCAGGCGTTAATACATACTGCCCAAACACCGAATAATACCGCCCCGTCATCACAAGCTCTTTTTTTGCTGTTTCCACCGATGGTTTTTCAATAAACTTTTCTATTTTTATTTTAGTACGTGTTTCATCTTCCCATGTACCTGATACCACTCCATAATGTATCACTTCCTCCGGTGATATCGGATGTACTGCGATTAAGGGTCTTTCACTTTGTTCGTATGCTTCAAGCATCTGCAGGCTGCAATTTTTTGTTTCTGACGAATAGAGGGTATCACCCAAAAGCAATAGTACCGGTTCGTGTTCGCAAAAATCACGGCACTGATACACCGCGTGTCCGAATCCGCGTCTTTCATGCTGTATTATAAACCTCAGCTTTTGTCCTATCTCAAAAATTTTTTCCTCATAATTGTGCATTGCAGCAGATAGTTTTTCCAAATGCTTCTCAGGCAAAGACTTTTGAAAAAAGTTTTCATACAATTCCCGGTCCTTTTCGTCCCCAAGTACCAGACATATTTCTTCTATATCGGCTTCGTGTAATTGTTCAAGCAAAATTAAAATTGCGGGTTTTAATAAACCATCCTTATCCACAAAGGGCATCATTTCTTTTTTCAAAAAACGTGTCGCCGGATACAGCCTTGTTCCAAACCCTGCTACGGGAATAATTGCTTTTCTTACCCGATGTTTTGGTTTTATGGTCAGCGTGTAAGAAGTTAATCCGTTTTGATCCAGATAAGCGGCAAGCGTTTTTTGAGAAACCTCATCCTTCGCCAAAAACTGGATAGAGCCGTCCCCCTGGGAACCAACCCCTTTCCCGCCATAACTTATACTTTTTACCTTTTCATCATTCAGGAATTGATGTAATTTCGGGGCGGTTAATTCTCCGGGTGATGCGGGCGCCACCATTGCATCGAAAATCTCCTGCGCCTCCGTCATCAGCTTTCCCAGAGAGACGGCGTCTCCCGTCTTCATATATGCGATGGCGCGTTCTATTATTTCCTGGTTTTTTACTCCCAGCGCTTCCTGTACTTTCTTTTCCTTTTCATCTGCGGCAAAAGGGTAGCATTTATTTAAATCAGATAATATTCTAATCGTATCTTTTGCCGCATTTAAATTGGCAAAGACCCAATATAACGGCTTTTTAATCACCAACCTTTCTACTGCTATTTCATCCCCGTCAAAATACATACACACAGGAGATCCGCCGAAGGCACAGGCCTGGTCGAGTCTGCCGCAGCGGGATTTTGTCCGCTGCTCGCCTTTAAAGGCAATGTTCATCTCCCCTATGGTATTAAGATTAAGTTCGTATAACTGGTTAAACGCTCTGGCAACAAGAACACAAATAGCGGCGCTTGAAGAAAGACCGCTCTTCATCGGAAGCGTCATACCCGTAATCGTTATTTTCATGCCGCCAACGTTATAATGTTCTTTGATATAAGAAGCGACACCCGCAACATAGGCAAAGTAACTATCAGAAGAAGCGACCCCGCGCAGTTCTTTTGTTTGCATGGATGAATCAAAATCCGTCCAGGTATTTTTTAATTCCGCAGCGATACTCTGCATGCTGAAACGGTCAGCCTTTTCTACCGTGGCATAAATACCCTGTTCGATCCCCGTAACAATGGCGGCGCCGGGTACGATATCCGCATTGATCATCCGGTGCAATCCGGCCCAATCGCTGTGCTCGCCAAAAAGGCAGAGGCGGCCGGGGACAAATATATTCATTAACCGCGCCCCCCGTAATTCCTTTCCACCCACTTCTGATACTCCCCGCTGCGGATGCCGTCGATCCATGCCGTGTTCGCCAGATACCAGTCCACGGTCTTTTCAAGCCCCGCCTCAAAACTTACTTCCCGCTGCCACCCCAGTTCCCGCTTGATTTTGGAGCAGTCGATGGCATAGCGCCGGTCGTGGCCGGGCCGGTCTTTTACATAAATGATGGCCCCCCGGACTTTGACGGGATCAAGGCGTGCCTTTTCTGACACGATGCCGATCAGGGTGTCCAGGAGTTTGATATTCTCCCACTCGTTCTCCCCGCCGATATTGTACTTTTCCCCGGTTACACCCTTTTGCATAACGGCCCAGACAGCCGAATTGTGGTCCTCCACATACACCCAGTCCCGGATGTTTTTGCCGTCCCCGTACACCGGCAGGGGCTTCCCCTCAAGCATGTTGAGGATCATCAGGGGGATGAGCTTTTCGGGAAACTGAAAGGGGCCGTAATTGTTGGAACAGTTTGACAGGGTCACCGGCAGCCCGTAGGTATGGTGATAGGCCATCACCAGGTGATCGCTTGACGCCTTGCTCGCCGAATAGGGGGACCGGGGATCGTAGGCCGTAGTCTCGGTAAAATACCCCGTCTCCCCCAGGGAGCCGTATACCTCATCGGTGCTGATGTGGTGAAAGAGCTTGTCCGCAGTATTACTGTTCTGCCAATAAGCGCGGGCCGCATCCAGCAGGGTAAAGGTCCCCATCACATTGGTTTTGATGAAAGCCTCAGGTCCCAGAATAGACCGGTCCACATGGCTTTCCGCGGCGAAATGCACCACCGTGTCGATATCGTATTTCTTAAACAGTGTTTCTACAAAGGAGCGGTCACAGATATTGCCGTGTTCAAAAAAATACCGGGCCGTTCCCGTAGTATTACTGTTGCCGAATTGCTTTTCTATATCCGCAAGGCTCGCGGCATTCCCCGCATAGGTCAGGGCATCCAGGTTGATGATCCGGCCGGTAAAGGCAGGGGTCCTGTTCAGCAAAGTATGAATAAAGTTGACGCCGATGAACCCGGCGCCGCCGGTGACTAAGACGTTACTCAGGGTACGCATGTTTTTAAGTATTGCTCCAAACTCGCGTCCCAGGCGGGTATCTCAATGCCCAGGGCGGCCTGTATCTTGCCTTTGTCCAACACCGAATAAGCCGGGCGCGTTACCTTTGCGGGAAATTCGGCGCTGGTGCAGGGCTTAACCGCGCAGTCTTTAGTGAGCAGCCCGAGTTTTTTGCCCTGCGCGTAGATTTCCTGCGCAAAATCAAACCAGGTAATGTTCCCCTCGTTGGTGTAATGATAGATACCGGGGGAAATCAGTTTACCGCCCTCAACCACCGCAATTAACAGTGTTACTGCGTTGGCCAAATCATAAGCCCAGGTGGGGCTGCCCCGCTGGTCATTCACCACCGAAACGCTGTCACG
>BOAV01000135.1 GCA_026002045.1 Spirochaetia bacterium
ATATGGGGTCCCTCAATATCGGGGACATTCTGGAACTGACCGGTGTTATCTACACCGCCCGGGACGCCGCCCACAAACGGATGGAAGCTGCCTGGAAAGAAAAGCGGCCCCTCCCCATCGATCTTAAAAATTGTTTTTTATTTTACGCTGGCCCCTGTCCCGCCCGGCCCGGCCGCGCCGTGGGTTCCATCGCCCCCACCACCAGCATGAGGATGGACAGCTTTGTGGAAATGACCTTTGAACTGGGTATGCTGGGGATGATAGGCAAGGGCGACCGCTCCGGTTTTGTACCGGGCCTCTGCAAAAAATACGGCGGGGTCTACCTCTTGAGCATCGGCGGCGCCTCCGCCCTCATCTCCAATCAGGTGAAAAAATGCGATGTGGTAGCCTGGGACGATCTGGGCACCGAATCGATCAAGCGCCTTGAGGTGGAAAACCTGCGCCTCATCGTGGGCATTGATACCAGGGGAAATGTGTTTCAGGCACGGGAAATCGCGAAATATAAAAGATGAAGAAGGGATCCACGGATTACGCGGAGAGGAACACGGATTACTCTTTTTTGCTCCTACTTAATCTGTGTAATTTCTTAAATCCGTGTAATCCGCGGACTTTCTTATTTTTTCTTTGCCTTGACCAATGCTTTCATTTTTTTGAGGGTTTCTTCGGAAAGGAGGTGTTCCATCTTGCAGGCGTCCTTTTCCGCGGTTTCGGCGCTGACCCCCACCACATCTTGTAAAAAATCGGTCAAAAAGCTGTGCCGATCCCGGATTTCGGCGGCTTGGGCTGCCCCTTCCGAGGTAAGGCGCACCGTCCGGTACCGTTCGTGCTTAATCAATCCCTGTTCTTCCAGCGTCTTGAGGGCGGTAAGCACCGAAGGCTTGCTCACCTCCAGCCGGGAGGCGATATCCGTTACCCGGACTTCGCCATCATCGGAGAGGAAACTAACCATTTCAAGATAATCTTCCAGGGACTGGGTCATAATCTATTTATTTTGGGGCAAATTGGGTGAAAAGTCAACGAAAACTAAAGAGGCCAAGAATTTATCCACGGATTCCACAGATTAACACGGAAAATTATGCTCCGTGTTAATCTGCGGACCTACTACCAGCGGCTCTCGCGGCGGGGTTTGTCCATCGCCTCGTTCACCTTGATGGCCCGGCCGTCAAGCTCCACGCCGTTGGTGGCGCTGATCGCAGCCTGAGCTTCCTGGTCGGTGCTCATTTCCACAAAGGCGAAGCCCTTGGAGTTGCCCGTATCCCGGTCGGTGATGATTTTGACAGATTCCACCGTGCCGTGTTGGGCGAAGAGATTGCGGAGGTTGTCTTCGTAGGTATTGTAGGAAAGATTTCCTACATATAATTTTTTAGCCATAAGGCTTCCTTTGCCCGGTTTCCGGGACTTTTGTAGTCCGCCTATCCATGACAGGCGATAACCTGCATAAAGGTTTCCCCTTACACAGATCCAAGTTGGGACGGGACATTTAGGATTTTCCTTTCATGATCGCAAATAAGATAATCCGGGTATTTTGTAATTTAACTGAAGAACAGTATCTTAAAATATCAGAATTCTAAATGTATTTAGAAAAGATAATGGTAATGTCTGGGAGCTTCCAACTCTTGAAAATAAGATTAAACCATAATGAATAAAATGTCAAGTCATTTTTATGACAAATTCATGACAATTGTCCATAAAAATTTTTTATCCGCCGAATTTTTCCTTCATCAGGGCAAAGAAGTCCTCCGCGCGCTCTTCGGTTTCTTCTGCCTTTTCCGGCTCGTGGTATTCGATGAGGTGATTGGGGATCTCCGCCAGGAAGGGGGAGGGGAGGCAGTCGATGGTGTTTTGCAGGCGCCGGCGCTTGAGGCAGCTGGTGACGTAGAGCTTGTCCCGCGCCCGGGTGATGGCCACGTAAAAAAGCCGCCGTTCCTCTTCGATGTTGCCGTCCCCTTCTTCCAGGCTGCGGGCGTGGGGGATGATGCCGTCCTCCGCCCCGGCGATAAAGACCACCGGGAACTCAAGGCCCTTGGATGCGTGGATGGTCATGAGGTTCACCTTGCCCTTGTTGGCGTCGTCCTCGCCGTCGTCACGGGTGATAAGGCTGATGCGGTTAAGGTAGGGGTAGAGGGTGGGGTCCAGGTTGTCCGGGTCCTTTTCCCAGCGTTCGATGGTTTCGATGAGGTAGCCGATGTTGCCGAATTTCCAGCGGGCAATCTTTTCGTTTTTGCTGTATTCGGTGACCAGATAACTCCAGTAGTCGATGGTGTCCACCAGACCCTTCACCTTTTGGGAGAGGCCCCGCTTCCCCAGAATTTCTTCCCGGAAATTTTCGATAAGGGTGATAAAACTGTGCAGTTCCCCGGCGCTATTGTCCATGGACGGATCGTGGAAAAGGTTTTCCTGCCCGTGTTCCCGCAGATAACGCAGCTTTTCCAGGGCGTCCCAGAGGCTGGAGTGGTTCTTTTTTGCGATTTCCGAAAGCGTTGCAATCGTGTTTTTGCCGATCCCCCGCCGGGGGGTGTTGAGGATGCGCAGCAGGTTCACATCGTCATCGGGGTTGGCGATGACCCGCAGGTAGGAGAGGATGTCCTTGATCTCCTTCCGCTGAAAAAAGCTGGTCCCCCCGGACACCCGGTAGGGGATGTTTTCCGCAAGAAAGGCTTCTTCGATGCCGGCGGTCTGGGAGTTGGTCCGGATCAGCACCCCAAAATCATCGTAGTTGAGTTTTTCATCAAAGCGGATCTTCTTTATCTGGGCGGCGATAAAGTCCGCCTCATCACTTTCGTTCTGGGGATGGTAGAGCTCGATGGGCTTGCCCCCGGTGTTCCCGGACCAGAGGGTTTTTTCCTTGCGGTTGGTGTTGTTGGAAATAACCCCGTTTGCCGCTTCCAGAATGGTGGTGGTGGAACGGTAATTCTGTTCCAGTTTGATTTCCTCGGTACCGGGGAAGTCCTCTTCAAAAAGGGCGATGTTTTCGTAGCTGGCCCCCCGCCAGGAATAGATGGACTGGTCGTCGTCACCTACCACGCAGACATTGTGTTTGCGTTCTGCGGTGGCTTCCCCGGCCAAAAGTTTCATCAGCCGGTACTGGATAAGACTGGTGTCCTGAAATTCGTCCACCATGATGTAGCGGTAGCGGCGGCGGTACTTTTCCAGGACCTCGGGGAATTCTTCAAAGAGTTTGATGGGCAGGCCCAAAAGGTCGTCAAAGTCCAGGGCGTTAAAAATCTTGAGGCTCTGCTGGTATTCGTCATAGACCGGCTCCCAGGCGCTGTCCGCCCCATCCCCCCACCGATAGCGGCCGATTTTGACATTGGAAAAAAGCTGGCCCAGACTGTAGAGGTCCACCCCTTCGGTGGAGATGCGACATTCCCGCAGGCTCTCCTTGACGAGCTCGTTCCGGTCGGTTTCATCATAGATTGAAAAGTTTTTCCGGTAGCCCAAGGCTTCGATTTCACCCCGGAGGATTTTTACCCCAAATGCGTGAAAGGTACTCACCGTAAGGTTTTGCAGTTTTTTGCCCGTAAGCTCCTTGACCCGGCTTTCCATTTCACGGGCAGCCTTGTTGGTAAAGGTCAGGGCCAAAATGGCGGACTGGGGAATTCCCGTTTCCAGCATGTGGGCGATCCGGTAGGTGATCACCCGTGTTTTCCCGGACCCCGCCCCGGCAATGATCAGCACCGGCCCTTCGATGGCGGTTACCGCCCGGAGCTGGGGGCCGTTGAGTTCTTCTTCAAAGTTTAGTTTTGACATGTTATTTTTTCTATCACCCCGGTGAATATTTTTTTAAATGCTTCCCCGGTATTGTCATTCATTGTATAGCTCCCCTTCAACCAATCGCTGAATTTTTTCCCGGTTCCAGTATTGATTTTCCCGAAAGACCTGCTCCGAACCATTTTTGGCAAAAATTACTTCCGGTTCACCAGTATTGTCAATAATATAACATTCATCGCAAAAATTAAGCAGGTTTGGCACATTTGCCAGAGATTTATAATAACGGCTGCGGATTTTCTCTTCCGGCACGTCATGGCCTCCGTCCGCAACCCTGCTTTTAACCCGAAAAACATTGAGGGCCGGATCGGCAGTAAGGACATAGATAGTTTTTATGTAATAGCCTGCTTTCCTGGCCCGTTCCAACAACCTAATGTTCCGCCCGGTTGAAAGAACGGTCTCAAAAGTAAAATCCCGTTTTTCTTTTAAGCACCATTCCCTGAGTTTTTCCGCTTCCCCGGCAGCGTCAAGATCGCTGCAAACCCGTTGTTTCTTGATTTCATCGGCATTTATATAGAGACCGGTGATTTCCTCATTTTGGGTTATCGTGCTTTTCCCGGAACCATTCGGCCCGGAAAAACAGAGAATTTTCGGCTTATTTCCCGATATGGTACTGCTTTTTTCCATTGGGCAATTCCAGATAGGGTTGTTTTTTTACCGGATCATAGCGGGCAACCGGAATCCCCTTTGCTTTCATTTCGCTAACCGCTTCCTGTACCGCGCTATTGGCGTTACTTTGAAGGGAATTCACTTTTTTGCTGATTTCAGAAGGGTTTTCCAGGGTCAGGGGAAAGGGGATTCCTTGCCGGGCAGCCACTTGGGTCAGATAAATAGTAATCCCGGTGCTCATATTCAGCCCGAGTTTGTGGAAAACTTCATCGGCCTGATTTTTGATTTTTTCATCGATCCGAATGTTTAGCCTTGGTTCAACCATATTTAAAATATAAGCCATTGGGTAGCCATTGTCAACACAAAGAATTCCCAATCATCCTCCAAGTAATTTTGCAAGCGCCCTTGCCGCCTTCCCCCGGTGGCTGATGCGGTTCTTCTCTTCTTCCGAAAGTTCCGCCACGGTACGGCTAAGTTCCGGCAGCCAAAGAATGGGGTCGTAGCCAAAGCCGCCGCTGCCCCGCTTTCCTTCGGCGCGGCTGATGATTTCACCCTCCAGGGTTTCCTGGGCAACAAAGAAGCGATCTTCACTGAAAAGCAGGACCATGGCGCAGACGAACCGGGCCTTCCGGTTAGGGTTGTCCCCCAGCTCCCCCAGGAGTAATGCGTTCCGTTCGGCGGCAGTGAGCTTTTTGCAGCCCTCGCTCCCATACCGCGCCGAATAGATCCCCGGCCTTCCCCCCAAAGCATCCACGCAGATCCCCGAATCGTCGGCGATGACCGGGTCCGGAAGACCCTTG
>BOAV01000136.1 GCA_026002045.1 Spirochaetia bacterium
ACCGGTGTTATGATCCTGCTGGGACACCCGATCCTGCCTTTCATGGCATTTCCTCCGTGGTATTTGAGTCTTGGTAAACCCATTCTACCATGAGGCGGGTGTCCTATTTGTTTCTGAGTTTAGACAGTCCGGCCTGGTGCGGCTATTGCATTTACTTTCAGGTTTTGTTCTAAAATTTAAAACCCAATTTTAGATTGACAAAGGTAAATATACATGATACAGTAACAACATAACCGCAGTGGAGTATCGCAGATGAATTCAACGTTAAAAGAACGGCTGTCCATTGTTCCCGAGGAGGAACTGGGAAAATTTCTTGCCATGTTTAAAGAGGGCCGCATGCCGGAATTCAATGCGGGTATGACGAGTCACTTCCGCATCGCCAAGGAAAAGAGCGAAAAATTTTCCAACCACCCCAAAGCCCTGGGGATTTCCGTGGGGGGCACCAACGCAAAGCTCATCCTGGCATCCATGCAAAAGGGCAGCATGGTGGTGCACCACGTGTCCGCCGCCATGAATCCTCCGGAAAAAATACACGTCTATGATTTTTTCAACAAGGTATTGCTGGGGGACCCGGTCTTCGCGGAGTATCTGAAAAACACCCCCCGGCCGGTGGTGGGGATTTCCGTGCCCACACGGGTTTTGGGGGGCATTCCCTTCCACGAAACCAAGGTTCCCACCATCGACGGTCTTATGGCCCGCAATCAGGCGCAGATGACCGACGAGTATAATCTAAGCAAGAGTTTCGCCAGGTACCTGAAAATGAATGGCCTGGGGGAGGCATCGCTTTTTTACCAGGCCGACGGGATCGTGGCCCACCACGGCGCAGTGGCCCGCTGCGACATGGCGGTGGACGACCGATCCACCCTTTTTGTCTGCGGTACGGGAATGGCCACCGGCGATGAGGAAGCCTACATACAAAACGGTATCATTCCTATGCTCACCGGGGACGAGGAGCTTTTCCCCGCCGCCGCTACAGAAAACCATCAGATCCATTATGCCACTGCCGGCAAGGGTATCTTTGGCCTGATGATGCGGGCCATCCGAATCCGCGCCGTTGAGGGAGGTTCCGCCTTAAAGGGTTACGAGGGGACCCTGGAACCCTTCTTTAAGGGCAACCCGGCCACCAGGACCGTGGGACTCATCTGGGCTACCTCATTGGGAGCCCCTGCACGGGATGACGCAAAAAAAATAAAGGACATCCTTTCCCCCGAAGCCTACCGGGAGATGGAAACCCTGGCTGGCTGGATCATGGACCGCTGCGTTCAATCCATGGCCACTACCACTTTGGCAACCATTGCCAAGATGGGCCGCGCGCCCAGCGGCAGAGGCCATATCATCTTTTTTGAAGGCAGTATCGCCAATGACGCATTCGCGCACCCCAGGCTTAAAGCGGAGATAAAGCGGCTGACGGAAAAAACCGGTATCTATTTGTCCCGCGGCCTGGAACAGCCCCTGCTGCCTGAAATGGACATAAGCTACCGTCCGGTACTGGCAGGGGAAGGGATTTCCCCTGACGATATGGCAAAGGTGGATCTGACCGCCCTGGGGGCTGCCAGTATGGCCATGGCGGAAAATCTGCGGGGAATTGCATAATGTTAAAAAAATCTTGTATACTTGTATAATTCTAAGGATTACCAGGAGGTTTTTATGAAAAGAGTTTTCAAGGTTTTTTCGGTAATTGCGGCGTTAATCGCTGCGGCTCCTCTGTTTGCGGGGGGCAAACAGGATTCGTCTTCCGGCAATGGTGTGGAAACGATCCGCGTTTGGTCAGATAACGCCCATGAGGCGACTCTGCGGAACAAGCAAATAGAGGCCTTTAACAATGGTATCGGGAAAGAGAAGGGCATCAAAATTGACTACCAGCTTTACGGCAGTAATTACTGGGATGTCATCAAGGTAGCCGCCCAGTCAGGGGATGCGCCGGATCTCTACCGGCCCCAGATACCTGTTCAGGATTTTCTGGATGCGGGATACATCATTCCGTTGACCGATATTCCGGGATCGGCGGAGCTTCTGAAAAAGTATGAAGGCGCCCTTATAGGTAACAAGCAGGTCTTCAGCGGCAAGATCATGACCCTGCCCTACAACCTGACAACCAGAAAATTCGTCATCAACCAGGATCTTTTCGACAAGAATGGGATCAAGGATATTCCCCGCACCTGGGACGATGTACATAAATACGCGAAGCTGATAAGCGATAACGGCGGCGGGAAAGAATTCGGTTTCATTTTTACCTTTCAGAGCGACTGGGTATCATACGCTTATGCGACCTACATGGCCGCTCCGAGCGTAGGCCATTCCGGCTTTGACAACATAAATCTGAAATTCGACTTTGAGGGTATGACCCCGGTATTTGAGATCTTCAAGCAAATGTTCAATGACGGCAGTGCGATTCCCGGCGGCGCCGGCATGGATGCGGATCAGATAAGGGCTGTCTTCGCGGAGGGCCGCATCGGCATGATCCCCGCCGCAAGCTTTGACGTAGCGGTGTACAACAACCAATTCCCGGCGAAGTGTAACTGGAAGATGATCGACATTCCCGTATTGGACGCCAGGGCGCCGAAGAACAGGGAATTTGTCGATGACATGAACCTTCTGGTGGTTGGTTCTTCCGCCAAAAAACACCTGGAAAAGGCCTTTGAGGTGTTCAAATTCTTCTATTCCGATGAAAATGCCGCCGAGATGTACGAAGAAGGACTGTATATCCCCTTCCGTCAGGAAGCCATAAAAATGGCAAAGAAGACCCCTGATGTAAAGGGCTTTGCCGATTCCGCCTATACCTTCCAACCGGTCATACGTCTCCCCATGCCCGATACTATTACTCCCTTTGAAGGGGAGGCATACCGGCCTCTCATCCTGAACATCTTCTCCGGCCCTGCCTCGACCAATGTAAGGGCTATGCTGCAAGACCTCGACAAGCGGTACAATGCGGGGCTTGCCAAACTTCCGGCAGCCAAACTTGAAGAATTCAGGGCCCCGGCGAACTGGGCGCGGGATTTAAAAGCAAAATAATTTATTGCGTTTGTCAATTCATTATTGAAATTGAAGGAGCGGTTATTGACCTGGCCTCTTCTCTTCGGAGGAGAGGCCAAGTTTTGACAGGTTGATTTATGAAACAAAGTATTCAAAGCAATAGTTCTTTACCCTGGATTGGGCGGGATTCCACGCAAGCGGTTTTGATGATCCTTCCCATGCTGATAGGATTTTTCATTTTTACCTATTGCCCTATTCTGTATATCCTGCGTTACGCCCTCTTTGATTACAACGGGTTCGCCCACGCCACATTCACGGGGCCGAATAATTTAATCCGCATCTTTCAGCGGGATCCCGCCTACTGGGATTCGGTTCTGAACACCCTGGTGCTTTCCGGGGGGAAACTGCTCATCGAGATACCCCTAGCGCTGCTGCTGGCGGTTTTGCTCCAGAGGCAGGGAAAAACAGGAGGGGGGTTCAGGGTCACCCTGTTTCTCCCGACCATCATCAGTACCGCCATCGTGGGCCTGATCTTTACCCTGATGTTCGGCGCCACCCAGGGAATCGTCAATATGATGCTTATGAAGATCCACCTTATCAGCAGACCTATTGACTGGATGGGGAGCAAGTGGACCGCGCTGGCGATGATAGGCTTTGCGTCGATCTGGGCCTACGTGGGGATCAACATGATATTTTTCCTCATGGCCCTCCAGGGCGTCCCCAGGGAACTCTATGAATGCGCCACCCTTGACGGCTGTACCGGGTTCAAACGCTTTGTGCGTATCACCCTGCCGATGATAGGCCCGATTTTTCGGGTGGTGCTGCTGAACGCCATTATCGGCAGTCTCAAAGTAACGGACCTGGTGTTGGCCTCTACCAACGGGCAGCCCGGCGGAAAGACTGAGGTGGTGATGACCTATGTGTTTAAATATTTTACCGGTATGAGCGGTCGGCGCATCGAAGTGGGTTACGCATCGGCTATGAGTCTTGTGACAGGCATATTTCTTGCGGCCATGAGTTTCTTTTATTTAAAGGCCAGTAAAAAAATGAATCTGGAAGATTAAGGAGAAAGCGACCCATGAAATTCAACCTGAGACACATGAAGACCCTGAGAACCATTGAAACATCCATGACGGTTCTTTTTTTATGCCTGGCAACGATAGTGGCGCTCTTTCCCGTATTCTACACCCTGATGGCCTCAGGCAAGAGCACCATGGACATTCTGGCCAACCCTGATAAGATCATTCCGGAAAAATTTGTTTTTGATAATTATGTACAGGCCTGGCGGCTGGCCGATTTCAAGCAGTACACCCTCAACAGTGTGCACCTTGCGTTTTTCATTGTGCTGGGTACCATCATCACCTGTACCATCGCGGGTTATGTTTTTGACCGAGGCAAGTTCAGGGGCAAAGAAATTATTTTCGGCTTGGTGCTGTCTTCCATGTTTATTTCCCTGGGAAGCCTTACCCTGTATCCGACCTTAATGATCGCAAAATTTTTCGGTATCAACCGTACCCTCTGGGGGGTGATCATTATCAGGGTCCTGGGGCTTGATGTTGCCAACCTCTTTATATCAAGAGGCTATATCAATACTATTCCCCGTGAAATCGACGAAGCTGCCCGTATTGACGGGTGCAGTTTCTTCGGCATCTTTGTCAAGATCATTTTTCCCCTCATTAAGCCCCTTATCGCAACGATCGGGATTCTGCAGTTCCGCGCTGCCTGGAACGATTATATGATGCCCATGGTGTTTACCATGACAGAGAGAAGCCGTATGCCCCTGGTTGTTGGTGTTGTCAACCTGAAGACCAACGGCGGTGAGACGGCGGCCAACTGGAGTCTGATGCTCGCGGGTACAGCCATTTCAATCATTCCGATGATCATCATCTTCATCATCTTTAACCGGTACTTTATCGACAATCTTACTGCGGGCGCGGTCAAGGGATAGCCGGTCCTCTAAGGCGGCGCGAAAACGCCGTCTTTAGTGTTCGATTATCAGGATGTCCTTCTTACGAATGATCCGCGATGAGCTTGCCCCGCTGGCCGGTCAGTTCAAGGTAGGCTATGTCCGCAAGGCCGAAGTTTGCGTTTTTGGTAAAGTCCTTGGTATATTCGTCGTAGAGCATATCCTCGTACATCTGCCCCGCAAAACCC
>BOAV01000137.1 GCA_026002045.1 Spirochaetia bacterium
TCACCAAGAAAGAAATCGTCTTTATTCCTCTGCTCAACCTGTGGGTATTCCTGTTGGGGGGGCTCTTTCTCGACCGCAAGAATATCCGCAAGGCGGTTCGCACCATCAACAGGGGAGTTGGACACATCAAGGCCGGGGGCGCCATGATCATTTTCCCCGAAGGCCACCGGAGCCGGGGTCAGGGCCTGCTGCCCTTCCATTCCGGTTCCCTCAAACTGGCCACCCAGGCCGATGCGGTCATCATCCCCGCCGCCATCGCAGGGAGCTACGATGTCTTTGAAAAAACCGGGCTTGTCCGGGCGATTCCGGTCAAGGTAACTTACGGTGAGCCCATTAACACCGCGGAGATCCCCCCTGCGGATAAGAAGCAGGTTCTGGCGGACAGGATACGCGCTGTGATTGAGGCGGCGCTGTAGGCCGCATTCCCCGCCGATGCTCACGCCCTTATTTCAAAATGCCTTGACTATGTGGACATAAATGAAGGGGTAGAGTCATTACCCCTCCCCCGCTATACTGTTTTCCAATGGCAATTAATAAAGCAATGCGGGCGGCGCTCAAGACCATCGCCTACCTGAACCTCAATGTGGATATCAAAAAAAGCTATAAGGCGGAGCGGCAGTTTGAAAACTTGTCGGCTAAATTGCGGCCGGTTCCGCCTGAATTTTCCATCTGGGATCACAGCGTCAGGGTGGGGGACCACGAGGTGCCGGTGCGGGTCTTTTTGCCCAAAAAGGGGATGCCCAAGGGGAACCCCCCGGGGAGTTCCCCCCGGCTGCTTCTGTTTTTCCACGGCGGCGGCTGGGTGCTGGGGAGCATCGACAGTTATACCAAGATGTGCGCCCATTTGGCAAAGGCGGTTTCCGCCATCGTGGTATCCGTGGATTACCGGCTTGCCCCGGAACACCGGTTCCCCGCTGCAGCGGAGGACTGCTACGCCGCAGCCCGTGAACTCTTTCTGGGGAAGAGCCTGCTCAATATTGCCCCCAAAAATATCACCATCATGGGGGACAGCGCCGGGGGGAACCTTGCGGCGGCGGTTTCCCTGATGGCGCGGGACCGGGGGGAATTTCTGCCCCCCCGGCAGATACTGCTTTATCCTGCAACCGCAAGCGACCACAGCGAAAATTCTCCCTTTGAATCGATCCGGACCAATGGGACCGATTATCTTTTAACTTCAAAACGGGTCCAGGAGATGATAGGATTGTACAAGGGTTCCGATGCTGATCTGCATAATCCCTATTTTGCGCCTCTGGAGGCAAAGGATCTGAGCGGCCAGGGGCGGACCCTGATCATCACCGCCGAGTACTGCCCCCTTAGGGACGAGGGTGAGTTTTACGGGAAGCGACTGGAAGAAGCGGGGAATGAGGTGCAGATTTACCGGATGAAGGACGCCTTTCATGCCTATATGATGCTTTCCCCCCGGTTTGTGCATGTAAAACGGACCTATGAATTGATCAACAATTTTTTGGCCGCCATCAATACTACTGGCGCTAACGGGGAATAACATTGGAGTCGACACAATGGAGCCGGCTTGATAACGCCGCAAAAATATTTCCCCCCAGCACCACCAAGGATGATACCAAGGTGTTCCGCTTTAGCTGCGAACTGCGGGAAGCAGTTGATCCGGAAGTATTGCAGCACGCCCTGGACGCAAGCATCGAACAGTTTCCCCTTTACCGTTCCACCATCAGGCGGGGTTTTTTTTGGTACTACTTTGCGGTAAGCGATTTAAAGCCGGAAGTCCGGGAAGAATATAAAACTCCCTGCGCGCCCCTCTACGGGGTGAACCGGAACAACCTGCTTTTTGAAGTTACCTTTTACCGCTGCCGGATCAGCCTTGAAATTTACCATGCCCTTTCCGACGGGATGGGGGCGCTGAAATTTTTAAAAACCATTGTCTCCTACTATCTCAGGGAAAAGCACAGTGATACTATCGACGCAAATGTTCACAGCCGCAGTGATGACGCTTCCGGTGAACAGCGCAGCGATGACGCCTTTGACAAATATTATTCCAAAAAAAAGTCGCCGAAAATTCCCAAGCTGCCCCGGGCCTACAAAATACGGGGGGAAAAATTTTCCGAATCCCGATTGGGTGTTATTGAGGGCCATGTCTCCGCCGGGGCGCTGCTCGAAAAAGCCCATGAACAAAAGGCCTCCATCAGTGAACTGCTTACGAGCATTCTCATCTGTTCCTTCCACGAGGGGATGAAAATTCGGGATGAGGAAAAGCCGGTGTCTATTTCTATTCCGGTTGACCTCCGCAAATTTTTCCCCACCGCATCGGCGCGGAATTTTTTCAGCGTCATCAATGTGTCCCATAATTTTTCAACCCAGGGAAAAACCTTTGAAGAAGTTTTGGAACAGGTAAAAAATTCTTTACGGGATCAATTGGCGAGTGAAAAAATTTTCGACCGTATAAATCAGCTTTCATCCTTTGAACATACCCTGCCCATAAAAATGGTGCCCCTGGCGGTCAAGGTTCCGGTCCTGAAAAATGCCGCATGGAACGCGGAAAAAGCGAACAGCGCCGCCTTTTCCAATCTGGGGAAAATTACCATGCCCGTTGCGTTGGTTCCCTACATCAGGCTCTTTGATCTGTTTAACAGCACCACCCGGCCCCAGATCTGTATCTGTTCTTTTGAAGATACCCTGGTGATGAGTTTTACTTCCCCCTTTATCAGCAGTGATATTCAACGTTCTTTTTTCCGTTCCCTTGGCAGTTTGGGGCTTGATATTGAAATTGCCTCCAATACCGAGGGTTTAGGGGTATAACATGCTTTATTGTCACCGGTGCAAAGTCAATGTTTCAGGGAGCCCCGGGTGCTGTCCCCTCTGCCAGGGCGATTTGGCCGGGACGCCTGAACCGGATCGTAATGTGTTCCCGATGATCCCGCCGCCCTCCGCTGCCTTCAAACGGCTCATACGTTTTATCGCCCTGGGAACCATAGCGGTGGCGGCCATTTCGGTGGCGGTGGATATGTCCGTTCCTACCGGGAATGTCTGGTGGTCCCTCTTTGTTATCGCCGGCCTTGCCAGCCTTTGGCTGTCCTTCCTGACCATTAACCGTCAGTGGTGGAATATCCCCAAAAATATTTTTCTCCAGCTTTTTGTTATTTCGATTCTGGTGCTTCTCTGGGATTTTTTTACGGGCTTTAATAAATGGTCCATTGATTTTGTCATCCCCATCCTCTTTAGCTGTTCCATGATCGCCCTGGCGGTATTCGCAAAGGTACGGAAACTAAAGGTGGCGGACTATATCATTTTTCTGGTTATCATCAGCGTGATCAGTATTTTTTCCCTGCTGCTCATCATCTTCCACGTGGTCTCCATCATCTACCCTGCGATGATCTGTTTTACCCTTTCCATCATTTCCCTGGCATTCCTCCTGCTCTTTGAAGGGAGATCCCTGTTACACGAGCTGCAGCGGAGGATGCATCTGTAAGGTAAATTATCGAAGCCTTATCGTAATGGCCGTATCATTGTTCAATTCAAACTGATTTTTTTTATAATTGGGCAGCATGGTATTACCGCTAAACCCATATCTTTCTTTTGGTATAATGCCAGTTTTATCCAGGATTTCATTACCATTGGTGTCCTGATATAAGGATACGGCATACGTTCCCTTCGGCAAATCGGCAAAAACAATAACCACGGTCTTATCCGTTACCGGTACCGATTTCCAGGTAAAAGAATCATCCGGGTAACCCTCTTCTTTATTGCTGATCCCAACCAGTATATTATAACCCTTGCCGGGGGTCGCATTTTCCACTTGTATGGTCAATGTTTCGGCGGATAAAATTTGAAGGCCCATAATAACAAAAAATGACAACAAAATACTTTTCTTTAACATTTTTTCTCCCTTTGCATTAGAGTTATTGGGCGCAAGAGGATTCGAACCTCTGACATCCACGGTGTAAACGTGGCGCTCTAACCAGCTGAGCTATGCACCCTCAAGCTAAAATACCATAGAATCGCGGACAAAGAAAAGCCCCCAAAACTGATTCCCGGCTTCGGGGGCGGTTCAAACAATAAGGATGAACCTTATTTCAGGCCCTTGAGGTAGTCGAGGCTGTCCCTGGCGCATTCGATGGGGGTCTTGCCGGGGGTGGGGAGGTCCTGCTCCACCACCACCCATTTGGCGCCGGCCTTTTCAGAGGCTTTCAGGATGGCGGGGATGTCCTGCACCCCGTAGCCGACCGCCCGGAAGGGGAAGGCCCCGGCGGCGCGGGCTTTTTTGGCTTCCCCGATAAGGTCGTATTCGGCCTTGACCTTGCCGCCATTGGAACTGTCGAAGTCCTTAAGGTGGACCACCGGAGAGCGGCCTGAGTATTTGAGGATGTATTCGGCGGGGTCCACACCGCCGACCTTGGCCCAGCAGGTGTCGATTTCGGTCTGGAGGATGCCCGCGGGGATCGAATCGTAGAGATCGTCCAGGGCGTACTTGCCCTTGTAGTCCGCGAATTCAAATTCATGGTTGTGGTAGAGGAGGACCGCGCCTTTTTTGTTGACCACTTCCCCCAGCTTGACGATATTTTTCTTTACTTCATCGTAGTTGGGGCTGGTGCTCCGGTCTTCCTCACCCAGGAATGGGATAACGATGAATTTGCAGCCGATTTCTATATGGAACCCAATCACCTTTTCAGGATCCCCAATCATATCCCGGTAGGGCACATGGGCGGAAACGGCAATGAGCCCCGCCTTGTCCAGGCTCGCCTTGAATTCGGCGGCTGTTTTACCGAAGGACTGGGCAAGGGCCAGTTCTACATACTTATAGCCGATATCGGCTACCTGTTTGAGAGTCCCGTCGAAGTCCTTCATCAGTTCTTCCCGGACATTGTAAAGCTGTAACATAATCGGAAGCATAGTTCCCTCCTAGGAATTGATATACGATCATATTATATATCTTCAGTATCTTTCAACCGTGAGACCTCGGGCGCAGGATAAACGCATAGAACTCAGTCAGAGCGAGGCAACAGGATGCTCTGAATGGCCTGAGCATTGAGGAGCTTGAAAATGGTTTCGATGTGCTGTTCAAAGCCCAGGGACAGGATAAACCGGATTCC
>BOAV01000138.1 GCA_026002045.1 Spirochaetia bacterium
GCGAAGTGCAGAAAGTCCCACCGGCTATATTTCTTTTTTATCTAACTCCTTTTTATCTATTTCAAATTGTTCAATTAACCCATCCATTGACATCCATCTTCCTTTGGCCTGTGGATAATAATTGCAGTCTTCCTGTCCCCATATCCATTTATAGACTTTATATATTGTTTCAACAGATAAGCCATTAGTTTGTTTTGTACTGATTGTTTTTAATACTTCATCTGGTTCGTTTCCATTACATACTTTATAAAGTCCTTTGATTATCTCCTTAGTACCATGTGAATCCTTTTTACTTTTTTCTTCTAAGTCTGCATAAATTTCTTCATGCTTAAGCATTTTTGAAGTTTGTGTTTTTGCATCATACAAATTTACTTTAAAATCCTGCGGTCCTTTTTTCCCCGGTTTATCAATAACTATTTTATTTCCATCAGTTAAAGACTCGACTTCATATTTTCCATTTTGAATTTTAAGAAGCGTTTTTTTAAATTCACTCTGTTTTGCATTCTTTATAGAAAGTTTGTTGAATTTGACTTCATTTATTGGTTTATTTTCCATAATATATAACAACTCCTCTGACGCTTTATTTCTCACTACCATGATAGTGACATAACTTAATTTAGCACATCTATTCAAAAAAATCAAGTCAGCTAGTCTAGACTTTATGCATTTCGCATAACGTGAAAGGTTTGCGACGTTTTTGTGGCCCGAATAAGGGCTTGCGTAGCAAGACCAGGGCCATAAAAATGTGGGTGGAGTGAGCCGTGGGAAGGAGCGTAGCGACTGACCTAGGCGAACGGAACCCGGAGGGGCTTTAGCCCCGAACCGCAAACCGTATGTTATGTGCAGTGCCCCGTACTCCATATTATTTCAAATAATTATTACCTTTACTATCGTTTTCGCCACGTACATTTACCACCACGTACACAAGGCCTATCTCCCGGACGGTTCGATGTAGGCATCATGTTGCCACATTTACTGCAACGCCATATCACCGGTGTGTTACTATCGGCGGCAACCCACCTATGCCCTCCGCCTTTCATACAGGCTCCAACAAGCGGTTTTATGGTACTCCATGTTGAAGCACTACATTTCGTACATTTCCAAGTTCCCATTTACACTCCTTCTAATCATCGTCATCATCGTCGTTGTCCAGTGCTCCTTGTAAAAATCCCACCGCGAAATTTTTTGCCACTTCACCAACTCCACTAAAAAAACCTAATACTTTATCATCACGTTTAAGCTCAGCTATAGTGTGTAATAGCTCATTTATTTCGTCTGTATTGGGTGCATTTAATTGTAATGCTTTATTACAGTCTGATAACGCATTATCATAATCCTCCAACAGACAATAAGCTCTAGCACGTTGTGAGTATGCAAATCCATTATCAAAATCAAGTCTAATGGCATTATTGTAATCGGATAAGGCTTTAGCGAATTGGCCTTTTCCTATAAACAGTCCACCTCTATTTATATATGTTTTCAAAAAAGTTGGATTAAGCATTAATGCCTTGTTATAATCTTCAATGGCCAGATTAACCTCCCCTAATTGTTTATAGCATATACCCCTGTTGTTATAGGCATCAGGATATTCTGGACAAACTTTTATTGCCTTACTATAAAATTCCATTGCCTTACGGTAATTTTGTTGATTTAAATATACATTACCTTCATTTTTTATCCGTTCTGCTTCTTGCATAGCATTGTTATTTACCAATGCTAATTGATTTTGACCGATCTCCGATCCACAATGTGAACAATACCTACTATTTTCTGTAATTTCTTTACCACAGTTATTACAAAACATAATGAAACTCCTTTATGATTCTCATATACAAATCATAATTGGCTCTAATGAGAATCCGCTTCACAATAATTCAAACAATATTCTACCCAAACAGATTAAAATTTCCACCGGGTTAATTCAAAATTTATTCATCGTCATCATCTTCATCAAAATCATCTTCGTCAAAATCATCGTCTTCGTCTTCATCAAAATCATCTTCGTCGGCTGTAAGATCAAAATTTACTTCATTTTCACCTTCAAACAAATCTTCCAGACCACTTTTTTCGCCTTCCATTAAAGCCTTAAATCCTTTATTAGCACACTCAATATGCCAAGTTTCCCGTTCTATACAGTTCCCATCAGCGTCATACGCCTTTGCTTTTACCGTATATACACCATCTTCTTTTTTCCGTTTAAGAACAACCTCTGCTGCACCAGTTTCTTGCATCGCATCTATCCAAGTGCTTATATTACTCGGTTTATCTTTTGCCAATTCATCAAAGACATCCTTAGCGATTTCTATACCATTTATTAGTGAATCCAAAAAACCCATATTTATCTCCTTATTATAATATTAAGAATAAATATTTCATTTTGTCAAGCCTTTTTCTAATATTTTATAAAATAATCTTAGGGGCATTGCACATAACGTGAAAGCTATACGACGTTTTTGCGGTTGCGATAAAGGAAACCGTAGGTTTCCAGCAACCGCAAAAATGTGCCGGAGAAAAAATGCACAAAGGCCGTAGGCCGACTGCGTTTTTTCGTAGGCCAAGCCGCTACTGCGGCGCAGCGTATAGCGTATGTTATATGATGCGCCCGCTTGCTTTTTATGTTTCCCTAAATCTAAAATTCCTTTTAGATACAAAAAATTTTATTTCCGTATAATAATTCTTATCAAGACTGATATTTTTGAATATTATATTCATATTTTTTCCATTTTTTACATCTTTGGGAATCTCAAATATTACAAAATTTCCCAATCCTATTGTAGCACCATCAAATTCATACTCATATTCTTTGACAAGAGAATTCCCATTTTGATTTATTTCTATATCAAATCTGAATACTATTGGTTCATGCGGTTTCCGCAATTCTTCAATATTTTTTGGTTCCAAACTTACAAATAAATGATATTTACCAAAAGAATAATCTGTATTTCTGAGCACATACTCAAAACCGTTTAAATTCTCTGTTTCTATGACAATTGGGTCTCCTATATCTCGTTTATTGTTCAAAAAATGAAATATTAGACCACCAAGTGATAAATCTACAAATGCATACAATAGGATAGGTATACCAATAATTACTGAGACAATAATTATTAGAATTTTTGAACCTTTTCTATCCCATATATTCACTACATTTCCCCTTTTATTATATTTTGTATTGTATTCACACTTTCGTCAAGCGGGCGTTTCATATAACGTGAAAGGTTTGCGACGTTTTTTGCGGCGCGATAAAGGAACGCGAAGCGTTCCAGCGCCGCAAAAAATGTGGGTGGAGTGAGGCGTGGGAGCCTTTAGGCGACCTAGCCGAACGGAACCCGGAGGGGCTTTAGCCCCGAACCGCAAACCGTATGTTATGCGACGTATTTTTGCCCTTGTTATATTATTTATGAAATCTTGAAAGATAAAATTTTTACATCAGGTATATATTCATAATGTTTTATATTCCCAGTAATTAATGGTTCATCATATTCCAATGCTGTTGATGCAATTATTGCATCTCCTAATTCCAACCCATGACTTAATTTATACTCTTCCATTAGATTAATTGCTTTTTTTGAGATTGTTTCATTTATTTGAATTATTTCTGTAGACCATTGTTTTAGATCCTTTTTTAATTTATTGAGTTCTTCCTTGTTTCTTACCCCTTGTATTATTTCCATATAAGAAACCGCAGATAATTTAAAAGGAATATTTTGAAAAATTGTTTTTTGCGCCCTTTCTTTTCCACGGTAAAACCAAATCATTACATCTGAATCGATTAGCACAATTTCCTTCCTTTCCTCATATTTCTAACATACGATTCTACATCATCCATATCCTTTCTGTCTTTCCACATCCCAAAGGATTCAGAGGTAAATACCTGATTACTTTCAGAAATTGTATTGTCTTCTGAAACTAAGTGTATTATTACTTCAACCTTTTTATGTTCAAAATCTGAAGGAAGTGTAATAATATTATTTAATTCTTCACTATCCAGTACGGTCCTTAATGATTGCATATAACCCCCATAAATTCCAGTTATAGACTTAAATCTACACTATTTTTTAAGATATGTCAACTCAAATTCAATCAATTTACCCCAAAAAGGCCCTTTTTTATATTATTTTAGAGAAAATTTGGCAAAAATATGTCGCATAACGTGAAAGCTATACGACGTTTTTGCGGTTGCGATAAAGGAAACCGTAGGTTTCCAGCAACCGCAAAAATGTGCCGGAGAAAAAACGCACAAAGGCCGCAGGCCGACTGCGTTTTTTCGTAGGCCAAGCCGCTACTGCGGCGCAGCGTATAGCGTATGTTATGCGATGTTGGGCTTGCTACATTCTTTTATAAAATCCAATATTATTAACCATGCATTAATGTCTATTTCATCAGATCTTATTTTTTTAAACTTTTTCATAGTATCTTCTGCTTCTTCAAATTTTAATAATTCCAATTGATAAAATGATAAATAGTATAATGAAAAAAGACTATCACTCCTAAATGCCAATATATATTTTAATACTTCTATTGAATCCTCCATCAAATATTCTTTTACCTCATTATTTCCTTCATTCGTTATTAGATAAAATGTTGCCATAAAATTAACCATAAGATTATATAAATTTTTATTTTCATTTTTTATTATATCTCTATAATATTCACATATTAATTTCTTTTTTGACACTCCAATTTTTACTGATAGGTTTTGAAATATATTATCTTCTTTTATGGAAGCGTTTTTTACATTTTTCAATATTACTTCGTCTTTTGAAAATAATATTTTTAATATGTCTCCTGGTTTCATTTTTTTTATTAATATATCAAATACTTTGTCATTTATTTTTTCAAGGACAAATATTAAAACAATGGTACAGAAAACGATTACTGGTATTGTATCCGGATCGCTAATATTAATATTAAGTAATTTAAATATTGACCCAAATGAAAATAAAATGACCATTAATA
>BOAV01000139.1 GCA_026002045.1 Spirochaetia bacterium
GGCTAAGTCTATATAATATAAGGAATTACGTGTTTCTCTCATCTAACTTTTCTTTCCTTCCCCGCAACTTTATTAAGCTTTAGGCTCCCTGCAACGGCACATAAACCGGAACAGGCATCCATCTTTACTACTTAATATATCCCTTATCACTTTTTTTATCAAGCCATTTTAAGAATTTTTTTGTTTTTTTTAACCACAGACCTCACGGACCACACGGACAAAAGAAAGGATAAGAAAGCAGGAGTCCGTGTGGTCAGTGTGGTCAGTGGTTAAATTCCTCTGTCTGTGGTTTTTCAGCCGGCGCCCATCGATCTGTCAATCGATCTTTACATACCCCTTTTTTCTATTATACTTAGGCAATGAACCCTATTTGCCTGTATAACGGGACGGTCCTGACCGGCATTGCGGCCATGGAAAACTGTGCGGTCCTGGTTGAAGACGGGATGGTGACCGATGTTTTTTCCCGCAGACGCTTTGAGCAAAAGCACTTTTCCCCCGATACCCGGATAATCGATGTTCGGGGGGCCTTTATCGCCCCCGGCTTTATTGATACCCATATTCACGGCTTTGGGGGTTACGGCGCGGATGACGGCTCCGCGGAGTCCTTACTGGAAATGTCCCGGCTCCTGGCCCAATACGGGGTGACCGCCTTTAACCCAACCCTCTATCCGGCGGAAGGGGAAACCCTGCTCCGCAATGTCCGCTCTGCGGTTTCCGCCATGGGGAGGGAAGAAGGGGCGCGGATCATGGGGCTCCACCTGGAGGGGCCCTTTATTTCCCCGGAAAAATTGGGGGTCCAGCGGCCGGAAACCATCCGCCCCGTTGACATCCCCTTTATGGAGCAGCTCTGGGAGGCCGCAGGGGGCCGTATCGTCAACATGACCGTGGCCCCGGAACTTAAGGGTATGCGGGAACTGGCCCTTTTCTGCATCAAAAAGGGGATCATCCTCCAGGCGGGGCATACGGACGCAAAATACGAAAACATGGTGGAGGGCATGCAGGCGGGAATCCTCCATTCAACCCACCTTTTTAACGCCATGAGCCGCCTGGATCAGCGGAACCCCAATGCGGCGGGGGCCATCCTGATCCACCCGGAAATGTCCTGCGAGATCATCGCCGACGGCTTCCATGTGCATCCCGACCTTTTCAAGCTCCTCCTCCGGGACAAGCCGATGGACAAGATCGTGCTGATCACCGACGGCCTTAAACCCACGGAACAGGAAACGGGTCCCCTTATGGCCAACGGGGAAGAGATGGTCTTCCACGATGGAATTTTTCACCGGAAAAGCGATGATGTTATCGCGGGATCGGCGTTGACCATAATCCGGGGCATCCGGAATCTGGTCAGTTTTGGCTTTAGCCTGGAGGAAGCGGTCAAGACCGCCAGCTTTAACCCCGCCCAGGTGATGCGCTACCGGAGCAAGGGGGCCATTATCCCCGGTTACGATGCGGATCTGACGGTCTTTGCCCGGAATCCTGAAACGGAGGATCTTCGGGTTCTTCTGGTTATCGCCGCAGGGCTGATCAAAAAGAACCTGTTCCAGGGGACAACATGAATTATATATGCTCAAAATGCGGACACCAGGAAGATACCGGCGCCCGCAAGGCCCAGTGTGACTGCGGGGGACTCTGGGATCTTGATTATCACCCCCCAAAATTTGATCTTTCCCTGGTTGATTCCGGGACATGGAGCCTTTTCAGGTATCGCGCCTTCATGCCCCTTGCGGGGGAAACGTGGAAAAGCGTCTCCATGGGCGAAGGGATGAGCCCGGTCATCCGGCTCGATGAGGATGTGCTGCTCAAGATGGAGTACTATATGCCCACCCTGTCTTTCAAAGACAGGGGTGCGGCGGTGTTAATTACCCACTGTAAAACCATCGGCGTTGAAAGCGTGGTACAGGACAGCAGCGGTAACGCCGGTAACAGCGTTGCCGCCTACTGCGGAAGATCCGGCATCGGATGCGAAATTTTCGTCCCCGAAGGAACCTCGCCAAAAAAAATCGCCATGATTAAGGCCCATGGCGCGGCGGTTAACGTAGTACCCGGCAGCCGGGACAACTGCGCCGATGTCTGCCGCGCCAAAATGAAAGCGAAAAACATCTACTATGCAAACCACGTTTACAATCCTTTTTTCTATGAGGGAACCAAAACCTACATCTACGAAACCTATGAGCAGCTCCGCCGCATCCCCGAAAATATTTTTGTGCCCCTGGGCAACGGCACCCTGTTCATCGGGATTGTCAAAGGGCTGGAACACCTTCTTGAAAGCGGCGTCATCAGCAGGATGCCAAAAATCATAGCCGTACAGGGAGAACGCTGCGATCCCTTTGCCCGTGCGGTATCTGTCCACGCGCCTCACCCGCAGAAAGTAAGCCCCGCCCATACTCTGGCGGAAGGCATCGCCATCGGGGAACCAATGCGGGGTGACGAAATACTGCGGATGATATACCGCCACAACGTTGAAGTTATCACCGCGCCGGAGGACGGTATTCTTCCGGCCCGTGAACAGCTCGCAACAAAGGGCGTCTATTGCGAACATACCACGGCGGCAACCTACGCCGCATATCTCGAATACCGCAAAGGAAAGGGAAACCTCACCGACTGCCTAATCCCAATGTGCGGCGCCGGGTTAAAATCAGACAAATAGGAGAATTTATGCGTCTTATCATTCAAAGAGATTACGGGGCTGCGAGCCGCTGGGCGGCGAATCATATCGCGGAGCGGATCAACAATTTTGCGCCAACCAAAGAAAAGCCCTTCGTGCTTGGGCTGCCTACCGGTTCAAGTCCCCTGGGGATATATCAGGAACTTATCGGCATGTATAGGGCGGGGAAAATTTCCTTTGCCCAAATCGTAAGCTTTAATATGGATGAATACGTGGGACTCGGTGAAGATCATCCCCAGAGCTACCACCGCTTTATGCAGGATAATTTTTTCAAGGCTATCGATATAAAGGCGGAGCACGTCCACATCCTCAACGGCAAGGCTGCGGACTTAACTGCGGAGTGCCGCGCCTATGAAGAAGCCATCAAAACCCACGGGGGCATTGAGCTTTTCCTGGGGGGCATGGGCAGCGACGGCCATATCGCCTTTAACGAACCGGGCTCCTCCCTTTGTTCCCGGACCCGTGTCAAAACCCTGACCGGGGAAACCCGTGCCGCCAATGCCCGCTTCTTTGACGGGGATATCAACAAGGTGCCCGGCACCGCCCTGACCGTGGGGATCGGCACCGTGATGGATGCCCGGGAAGTCCTTATCATCGTTAGCGGCCGCAGCAAGGCCCGCGCCCTCCGGGCCGCCATAGAGGGGGGGGTCAGCCAGTGGTGGCCCCTTTCCTGCCTCCAGATGCACCCCAGGGCGATCATTGTTTGTGACGAAGAAGCCACGGATGAACTCAAGGTTGGGACCGTCAGGTATTTTAATGACATTGAAAAGTAAAATAGTAGTATTACTGTTTTTTCTTGGCATCGCCGTTATAGGCGCGCAAACCGATTCTGATGAAATCGCCGATCCCCTCATTAGTTTTTCTGATCCCACCCGGATTTGGGGAAACGGGGTTGAGGGGATTATTGAAGAAGCGTACCGTCTCTGTTTCAAAACCCGGATACTGGACGGCAAGGTGATGAATCTGCGGATGCCCTTTGCCCAGAACAACGAGCGGGATAAACTTTCAGAACAGGGCTGGGAATTTCTGGGGGGCGGCAAGGCGGACCCCAATTTTCTCTGGGAGGCCATCAACGGCATCCTTGATTCCGATGATTTTAAGGATTATTCTCAGGCCATTTCGGACGGCCGGGAAAAGGTGATCATCTTTGATATTCCCGGCCAAACCTGGACCGCATCCCGGGACCTCTTCGACATTGCCCGGATGAAGGCCGGAGCCTACCGGGGCCTGCCCCACCGCCCTTATGTGCTGGTAAGCGGCCGGGGTGTTGAGGAAACCGATGTGTACAATTACCTTTACTGCGTGGGCCTTGCGGGGATGGACTGCTCCGGTTTTGTCTGGCATGTGCTTTCGTATATCGCCCGCGCCGGGGGCCTCGACTTGGGCAACACCTTAAGCCGCGCGCTGGGGGTCAGAGGGGGGAACGATCCTTCCCGGTATGCGGGAACCGCCTTTTACAATTCAAAAAGCACCCAGATAAGCGCAGTAAATGATGAAATCCGCAACCTTAGACCGGGGGACATTCTTCTTTTCCGGAGTGCGGACGGCGGAATGGCCCACTCCGCCATCATCCAGTCGGTCAACCTGAGTACCGGAACCATCCGCTACCTCCAGTGCACCGACGAGGCCCCCCTGCGGGAACGGGGGGTCCACGAATCATTTATTTATTTCGATCCTTCCCTGCCGGAAACACACTTAAGCGATCCCTCCCTCAACTGGACCCAGGCCCGCTACCCCCCCTTCCCCGGCGAGAAGGCATCCCCCTTCTCCGATGACGGCAACCGTTACCGGGCCTTCGCCGAACTGGGCGGCGGCCGGGTGGTGCGGATACGGGCTTTGACCGCGGTGATTGATAAGCTCAACAGCCGGTAGACGCAGGGATTCCAAATTCGAAAAAAACCCTGACCACACTGACCCTCACGGACTCCTGTTTTCTTATCCTTTCTTTTGTCGGTGAAGGACTGGTATTTAGAGGAGGGCCTCACACAAAGGCACGGAGGCACAAAGGGTAAGATTCATGCTTGGTGTCTTTGTGGCTTTGTGTGAGGTTTCTTAGGGGGCCGTCCTTTGTCTCCAAAAATGAAAAAAATAAACAAAATTCATAAAATGGCTTGATAAAAAAAGTGATAAGGGATATATTAAGTAGTGAACATGGATTCCTGTTCCGGTTTATGTACCGTTGCCGGGGGTCTGAAGCTTATTAAAGGTGTGGGGAAGGAAAGAAAAGTTAGATGAAAGAAACACGTAATTCCTTGTATTATATAGAGTTACCCCCCCCCCC
>BOAV01000140.1 GCA_026002045.1 Spirochaetia bacterium
CAAAAAACACCGCCCCCGCCATAGCCTGCGGGGTCATATATTCGCTCTGCACAACCGCCAATACCGATAGAACCATGCTGGTCCTCACCAGCGACCACATCATTAAACCCCTGGAACAGTTCAGGACGGACGCAGCGGCGGCAGCGGCCCTTGCCGCTCAGGAACGGCTCACGGTTTTCGGCATCCCACCAAAAAATCCCGACACCGGTTTTGGGTATATTGAAACCGTTGCCGGGCCGCAATCCTTCGAGGTCAAATCCTTCCGGGAAAAACCGGATCAGGAAACTGCGGAACAATTCCTTGCCGCGGGGCGCTTCTACTGGAATTCGGGGATGTTTGCCTTTTCTTCACAATTCATGCTCGCCGAATTTCACCGCCATGCCCCGGAGGTTATCGCTCCCTTTGAAAAACTCACCGCCCCCGATAAAAACGCCTACCGTAGGGAACAGGGTTTGCAAATTTTGGAAAACTGGCCCGGCCTGGACGGGGCCTACCGTGACACCAGGGCCATTTCCTTCGATTATGCCATTGCCGAAAAATGCGAAAACACCGCCATGGTCCGGGCGAACTTCAACTGGATCGACATAGGGAACTGGGACGAATACGCCCGGCTTCTGGGGAATACCGGCAGCGAAGTGTACCGCTCCGGCGCAACGGACTGCTTTGTGGATTCGGACATTCCCGTGGCCCTTGCCGGCGTAGAGGGCCTTATCGTAACGGTCCGTTCCGGCAGGGACGGCGGCCCCCCTTCGGTGCTGATCCTCAAAAAAGGGGAATCCCAGCGGCTTCGAGAGATTGTGGAACAGATCAAGGAAGCGGGAAGAACAGAGTTACTGTAACACTGACACAAATTTTTCAATATGCTATATTTTTTTTATCATGGGCTTAAAACCGGACAGCACTGCCTTTTACAAAACCCTGGTACGGCTTGCCCTGCCCATAGCCCTGCAAAACCTTATCGCCTTTGCGGTGAATTTTGCCGACAACATCATGGTCGGCAGGCTGGGGGATCTGGCCATATCCGGGGTGTTCATCGGCAACCAGATCCATGCCATGGTTCAGCTCATAACCGCCGGGCTCGGCACGTCCCTGGTCATTCTGGGCACCCAGTACTGGGGCAAACGGGACATTAAGAGCATCCGTTCATTAACGGTGATATGCCTCCGGATCAGCCTCTGCGCCGGTCTGGTCTTCAGCTTGGTGACGGCCCTGTTCCCCGTTTTTGCAGCGGGGCTTTTTACCAATAAAAGTGATGTGATTGAAACCGCCTCGTCATATTTGCAGCTGGTGGGCATTTCCTTTGTGTTTTTCACGGTTTCCCAGGTACTGATCTCTTCCCAGCGCTGCGTCGAGAAAGTGCGCTTCGGTATGAACATCGCGCTGGTGACATTGGGCATCAATATAGGGCTGAACTACATTCTCATCTTCGGGAAGCTGGGCTTCCCCGCCATGGGGGTTATCGGCGCGGCCCTGGCCACCCTGATTTCCCGGATCATCGAATGCGCCATCGCGGTAATTTACATCTTCGGCTTCGACAAACGGATAGGACTTACCCTGAAGGACATGAAGAAACTCGACCGGTTCCTGGGCTTTTCCCTGATCAAGTACGGCGCGCCGGTGGTAGCCGGGGACATCGTCTGGGCGGTCAACTCCTTTGCCTATACCGCCATTGTGGGCCGCTTCACCGCAGACATCATCGCCTCCTTTAACATCACCGGGATGATGAGCACCCTGGTGTATATCTGGATGTCCGGGCTCGCCGGGGCGGTGGGGATCATGACCGGCAAACTGGTGGGCTCCGGCGCGGCTGTGGCGGAGATTAAACCCCACGCCCGCCGGGTGCAGCGTTTCTTCCCCTGCGTGGGACTTTTTACGGGGCTCTTCATCTTCTTTGCCAGGGACCTGCTCATCAGCCTGTACAGCATAAGCCCCGAGGCGGTGATTGTGGCGCGGCAGCTTATGGCCGTGCTGGCCGTTATTATGGTGGGCACCTCCTACCAGATGCCGGGCCTGGGCGGTCTGGTCAAGGCCGGGGGCAATATTTCCTTTGTGTTCAAAAACGATTCCATCTTTGTATTCCTCGTGGTGATCCCCTCCTCGATCATCGCCATGGCGCTCAAGGCCCCGGCCTGGGCGGTATTCCTCTGCCTTAAGTGCGACCAGATACTCAAGTGCTTTGTGGCGGTGGTGGTGATAAACCGGTTCAGGTGGATTAAGAATTTGACGGAGGGGTAAAAAGAGCGGGACTATTGTAAAGGCCGAAGGCCCTCAACCTCCCATTAAATAAAGAACAACGCCGCCTGCAAGGGCTGTAACAGCAACAATAAGTGATACAAGCGGGAGTAATTTCTCCGATTTACCTGCCAATAATAAATTGAGATTTTTTACCTCATCATCAAGCCGCTCTATCTCGATTTTCTGAGCTTCAATACGTTCACCCATCTCCTGGGAGGCCCTTTGCAAACTTTCAAGAAGTGCATCCTGTTCTTTATCTTTTTTTGCCCTTGTGTGCAATTCTTTGTCATGCCTCTTTTCTACTGCCTCGTAAGCCTTCAACTGTTCATCGCGCCGCTTATCTTTCAGAGACAGGGCTTTAACTTTCTTGTCGTGATTAGCCACCTTTTCCGCATGAGCCTTAAGCTCTTCATCGCGCTGTTTGCCTTTAAGGGATAGGACTTTCAATTCCTTGTCGTGTTCCTGTGCAATTTTCGAATGATGGGCTTGTTTACTCAGAATGTCCTCTCGTTCCTTTAACTGCCTGACGACATTCATTATTTCCTGACTGACCAGTTCTGACAATTTTCCTTTGGACGCCCCTTTCAGTTTTAACTCCAACTGGCGCACAATAGTTCTATTGTTGGCAATATTACTAATACCCAATGCAAGCAAAAACTTTGAAAACTCGGCAAGCTTTTTCTGAAACTCAAAGGAAATTTTTTGAGCTTCCGCCTCAGACGCAACCGCGTCTGCCAAATCTACTCCTGCCGATTGCAATTCTTCTATCGCGGCTTTCTTTTTGAACAAACCGGCAGACATACCCCTTGCCTTCTTTGCTGAGTTTGTTGCCTTGTCAGCAGCCTGTACTGCCTTGGCAACACTTTTACTCAATTCATTAAGTTTTTCGATCTGATCTTGAATGGCTGTCGGCAGGTCTTTTTCGTCAACCCGTAAAGTTGCTGCATCGATAAGCTCATTTTCACCACGGACGGTCAGTTCATTAGCCATAGTTCTTTACCCCCATTTTAACTCATCAGTAATATCTTCTATTAATCCAGGGTTATGTTCCTCAATAAGCGGCGTATCCCGGCCGATATTGTCCAGGGACCGGCTGTTTTCCTGAAGGGCTTGAATAAATAGCAGTGCTGTTTTCTGCATCATTTCAGCGGCTTCGTTTATTGTTTTTTCGGCCGTTTCAGCCGCAATCCACATATCACCCTGCAAATAGAATACCTTCGCATTCATCAGGTGCAATTGTTCACTAAGGATACCCATCCGTTCATTTCTGAGTTTGCTTCGTTTTATACCCATTGCAATATCAGTCCCAACTGCAATTGCAAATCTGCCGACACCGACAAAGTTCACCCGCAGAATAAACTCTTTTGCAAACAACCCTGGATTCCCAGCAGATTTCACCGCGCCCCGTATGGCTGCGTCTGCTAAATCTACCAGCGTAAATGTTCCGGTTGCAATGGTTAACATCCTGATTATCGTACGGTTTTTGAAGGGAAGTGTTTTCCCCCAATTAATTCGTTTCAATTCACTTATTTTTTTGATGTCTTTTTCTTTTATCTCTGCTACAAGACGACGAATGAAATAGAACCCACGCACTATACATTCGTTAAGAATTACGGGTACTGCCTGCCGGCCGAGTTCGTATGCGACGCCAAGTTCTGCCCTCAAATCGAACTTCATAAGTTCTGCCGATTCCTTGATAATTTTACCGTTCTCGTCATGTTCTGCAAGCAAAGTCCCATTAAACAGTTTTGAAATCCATAGTGAAAAATCTTTAACTCCGTCTTTGTTCCTGGAAGAATTAAAAAAAGGCAATGCGGATACTTCTTTTAAGAGAGAGAGCAGCGGACCTGGTAAGCCGGTTCCTGCGCCTGCAAAGGCGTGTGATCCCGCAGCATCACTGACCATATGAAAAAACCAAAACACTGTACCAAACAAGAACTTTTGCGGAATATCTTTACCAATCAAAGCTTTATTTTCAACATTTACTATTTGAAAAACGCCTTGTGTATTGGTACCATAGGCTTTGCCCGTAAACTGTGTAAGCATCGAAAAAATAAGGCCTACAGGTGTAGGATGGTGAGCAAAATCACGCAAATGATGCTGTAAACCACCGCCAAATTGAGCAGTAACACTATCACTCGGCGCACCAAACTTATTTTCAAGATGTTTTATCGCTCCGTTAAGATCATCGCCTTTATACCCTTTCGACTTGGCGACTTTCATAACGTAGTCATTAACTGATTTATTGCTCCACGCTTTTCCCCGTTCAAACTTGAATTCGCCGACCCAGAGGGAATCAACTACTCCGGCAAGTATACCGCTGCCTACCGCGACCATATAATCAAGGCCGTCAGCGTGATTAGTCAGCCGGTCAATCTCCTTATTCAATTCGTCTATTTTACGCCGGTTCGATGACAGGGCTGCGTTTACTTCATACAAACCATCAACAATAGTTTGTTTTCCGGGATAACTATTTTCAGCTTCATCCGTTGATGGCAGTATCTCAAACTCCACCTCGAAATCACCATCAACTACTTTCAATTCTGCCAGTTCGTTCATTTCAACCCTTCTTTTGACAAGCATCCGGAATTTTTTGCAAGCCTGCGTTTTTTA
>BOAV01000141.1 GCA_026002045.1 Spirochaetia bacterium
GGCTTAGCATCGCCCATCCCAGTCTGCCGGTAGGCACCCAGGTCCGGGTGACTAACCGGCAAAACGATCAGGCGGTTATTGCTGCCGTTGTGGGCCGTATCCCCGCTTCTGCCGGTCATATCGCAGACCTTTCCAGGGAAGCCGCCTCAAGCATTGGCATGGGCGATTCTGACAGTCTTCACATAATACTTGAAATCGTTGATAATCGCCAATAGAAGATCTAATTAAATGCTTATTCTTCACTCCACATTACTGACTAAATATGGTATACTATCCTTATGGATGAACGAAAAAAGACCATCGCCGGCCTGGAAGCAAAAAAACAGGACGCCCGGCTATCTATCACCCTGATACAGGAGGACTTCGGCGAAGCCCTCTTTAGCCGTATCCGGGGCCGGGAGGAGCTTTCGGGCAATGGGGAGGAGTACCTCGCCCTGCAGAAGGAAATTGCCGATTCTGAAGGTTTTATCGCCCTTATCGAAGCGGATAACCTCCGTTTAAAAGAGCTTGAGGATGAAATCCGGGCCAGGGAGCAGGAGAACGCCGCCCTGGTCCGGGATGCATCCGATGCCAGTATCCGCTTGGGCAAGCTGTCCCTTAATGATCCCGAATTCGAGGCCCTTTCGGACCCCTATAAGCGGCAGATTGACGCGCTGATTTCGAAGATCGGGGATCAGGAAGAAAAGCTTGCCGCCCTGGAAGAAAAAAACGGGACCAATGTGTTTGCGGCCCTCGGCCGGGGCGCCCAGGGTATGGTGTTCCGGACCCTGCTTTCCAAAAATCAGCAGAGTCTGGAAAAGCTTTATCAGACCCTTGGGGAAAAGCTTGTCCGCTCCGATGGGGAGTCCCTGGCGTCTGATCGCGAAATTACGGATGCCATCCGGGACGCTGCGGCCCTCAGGGAAAAGGCCGCTGCCGCTGCGGGGGAACTGGCGGAGCTTAAGGGGGAACGCCGGAAGATCAGCGATGCCTTTGGCGCCGAGGGCGGGCCGGTCAAACGGATACAGGGCCTGGAAAGACATATCGCCCATGTCCGCCTGGATCTCAAACAGGTCTACCGGCGCTTTGGCGAAGCGGTCTCGTTTCAGGCTGAAACCCCCGAGACGGAATTGGGGAAGCGCTTCGCTTCCATCCTTACCGATGATGACAAGCCGGTACTGGAAAAAATAGAACTTCTGCGCTCAACCGTTAATGATTATGAAATTCAGATCGAAAAGCTCAAGGCAGCCATCGCCATTGACGAGGAAAAGGCGTTTGTCGAAAAAATGAAAAAAAATATTGAAGATCACCGGGATAAAATAAAAACCGCGGAGAGCGCCATCGCCGAACTTGAGGGCCGCATCGCCGAGTCGGAAAAACACATCAAAGAATTGGAGAGCCTTTTATAGAGGCGGTAACGGAAAAATGGCAGCAAAGAACGAACAGAAAGCAAAAACAGTAAAGATCGCTCCCGCCGCGAATGCGGCTAAAACCGGGGCTTTGGCTAAAGCATCTGCGGTAAAAGCTGCCGCGTCTCCGGCAAAGGGCGGAGTTGGGGTCTATGATGAATCAAAGATCAAAACCCTTTCGTCCCTGGAACATATCAGGCTGCGGACCGGTATGTATATCGGCCGCCTGGGCGACGGGTCCAACCCCGACGACGGCATGTATGTATTGTTAAAAGAAGTGGTTGACAACGGCATCGACGAATTCATCATGGGGAACGGCAAGCTCATTGAGATCCAGGTGAAAGACGGCGCCGTGAGGGTTCGGGACTTTGGCCGGGGGATTCCCCTTGGGAAACTCGTGGAGTGCGTGTCGGTGATCAACACCGGAGCCAAGTACAACGACGATGTGTTTCAATTTTCCGTGGGGCTCAACGGGGTGGGGACCAAGGCGGTGAACGCCCTTTCATCCCACTTCCGGGTGGTGGCGATCCGTGACGGCGAATTTGCCGAGGCGGTTTTTGAACGGGGAACATTGAAAAGCCAGCGGAAGGGAAAGCTGAAGGATAAGCAGAAAGACGGCACCTTTGTGGAGTTTACCCCGGACGTAAACATCTTTGGTGAGTATCAATTCAACCTGGAATTTATCGAACGGCGGATACAGAACTACGCATACCTCAACACGGGTCTCACCCTTTCGCTGAACGGCAAATCATATATATCCAAACGCGGCCTCTTCGATCTTTTAACCGAAGAAACCGGCGAGGAAAGTCTCTATCCCCTGGGCTACTACAAGGGGGAGCACATCGAATTCGCTTTTAGTCACACCAACAACTACGGCGAAGAATATTTTTCCTTTGTGAACGGTCAGTTTACCAGTGACGGCGGGACCCACCTTTCGGCCTTTAAAGAGGGGTTCCTCAAGGGAATACAGGCCTACTTCAAAAAAGATTACCGCAGCGAAGATGTGCGGGAAGGCACGATTGCCGCAGTCGCAGTAAAACTGAAGAACCCGGTTTTTGAAAGCCAGACAAAAAATAAATTGGGAAACTCCGACATCCGCACATGGGTGGTAACGGAAGTGCGGGCCGCCGTTGAGGACTGGCTTCATAAAAACCAGGAAGCGGGCAAGAAGCTTGAATTGAAAATTATTGCCAACGAAAGTCTGCGCACCGAACTGAACGAAGTGAAAAAAGAGGCCCGGGAAGCGGCAAAAAAAATCGCCCTCAAAATTCCCAAACTTAAGGACTGCAAGCTCCATCTGGAAGACGGGGATAAAGCAGACGGGACCATGATCTTCCTCACCGAGGGGGATTCCGCCTCGGGCTCCATGGTGTCAAGCCGCGACGTGATGACCCAGGCTATCTTTAGTCTGCGGGGCAAGATCGAAAATATGTACGGCAAGAAGCGGGCGGACATCTACAAGAACCAGGAGCTCTACAACATGATGATGGCCCTGGGCATCGAGAACGATACCGAAGGGCTCCGTTACGCAAAGATCGTAATCGCCACCGACGCGGACTTCGACGGTTTCCATATCCGCAACCTGCTCCTCACCTTTTTCCTTTCCTACTTTGAGGAACTGGTCACCGGCGGCCGCATCTTTATTCTGGAGACCCCCCTGTTCCGGGTGCGGAACAAAAAGGACACCCGTTACTGCTACACCGAAAAGGAACGGGATGATCTTGTTTCCGAAATGGGGACCGCCAGCGAAGTGACCCGCTTCAAGGGCCTGGGTGAAATCAGCCCCAAGGAATTCGGCCAGTTTATCGGCGAGGATATCCGCCTGGTGCCGGTGGGAGTCAGCACCCTCAAGGCTGTCCCTCAGGTACTCACCTTTTACATGGGCAAAAACACCCCGGAGCGCCGGGATTATATTATGAAGAATCTGATTGGCGACGTCGTATAGGAAGAGGATCTGTGGTGACTAAAAATGTAATGGGTAATTTTGCGGACATGACCTATAAAATCGCGGACTCCTGTCAGTATCCCTATTCATATCTGTCAAAAGAATGGAATGACATCCCGGCCTGGCAAAAAGCCGCGCGGGGCAAGATCCATGAACTGCTTGCCTATAATCCCCCGGCCTGCGCCCTGAACGGGCGGACCCTGAAATCCTTTGAGCACGATGGTCTTTCGGTAGAGCTTGTAGTATTTGATCAACCCTATGGGCCGCCTACGGAAGGATTTTTTTTGAAACCCCTCGGGGCAGCAGGAAAGCTGCCGGGGATTATCGCTCTGCACGATCACGGGGGCTTTAAATATTACGGCAAGGAAAAAATTACCGCTTATCCCGGCGAACCGGAAATAATGAGGGAATGGAAAAACAGAATTTACGGCGGGGTGTCCTGGGCTTCTGAACTTGCCAAACGGGGATACGCGGTCTTTGCGCCGGACCTGTTTTTGTGGGGTTCCCGCAGGATGCTGGCGGAGGAAGTGCCCGGTGAGTTTACCGCTTCTCTTGCGGGTCTGGAGCCGGGAAGCGTGGAATACATCAAAGCCTATAACCTATGGTGCAAGGAACATGAAAATCTTATTGCCAAGAGCCTCTTCCTTGCCGGGACGACCTGGCCGGGGATCATGACATACGATTCTATGCGGGCCGTTGATTACCTTGTCTCACGGGATGATGTGGATCATGAACGGATAGGCTGTGGTGGTCTTTCCGGGGGCGGCCTGGGGACGGTGTTTCTTGCGGGTATGGACAGCCGTATCCGCTGTACCCTCAACGTCTGTTTTATGAGTACCTTTGCGCAGGCGGTGCGGACCAATATACAAAGCCATACCTGGATGCTCCATCTGCCCCATCTGGCGAATTATCTTGATATGCCCGATGTGATTTCCCTCAATGCCGGTCCCCTCATGGTACAGTACGGAATCGGGGATCATGTATGGGCCGAAGGGTGCCAGCGCAGCAGCGACAGTAAATTAAAGGACATTTATCAAAAGATGGGCGCGCAGGATTACTACCGCAGCGGCTATTATCCCGGCGGGCATCAGTTTGATCTTGCCATGCAGAAAGACGGATTTGACTGGTTTGAAAACTGGTTAAAAAAATAGATCATCCCACAAAATCATCTTTATTGACCAATGAATGATCCGCCCCGGAGGAGATAAAGAGGGCTGCGGGTCCTTTATGCGGACGATTCTCCAAATAATAGCAAAAAAGCACTTTCTTTTTTCAAAAAAAAGGCCTATCATTAAAATAAGGATTTATTAAATGTATCTGGAGGTACAAAATGAAGATGACTAAAGGTATGCTATTCCTGGCCTTGGCCCTGCTGGCGGCCGGGGGATCGATGTTTGTCGGATGCAAGAAGCAGGACGCG
>BOAV01000142.1 GCA_026002045.1 Spirochaetia bacterium
CTACCGCCCGTTTCGATGAATCCTTACGCCGCCGGGTGATAAAAAATATCCCCCCCCCGATAAGCGCCAGGACAAGGATCGCAAGCCCGATTATGGGAAGGTTTTCGGAAGGCGTAGCTACCGGATTCGGGGGAGGCGTCTGCGGTGCAGCGGGTTGGGTTGTTTTTTCCGGCTGAACCGGGGGTGGCGTCATTGGGGCCGGTGCCGCCGCCACAGGAGCGGTTGGTTGGACCGGATCTGCGGCAGGCCGGGTTGTTTCAGCCGGTGTAACAGAAGCCGACTGGGGCGGTGGCTGCGTAACCGGAACCGGATCTGCGGCTTGGGCCGGGGATGTTTCTTGTGCGACACGAACCGGCATGGGAGGCCGCCCGGAAACAGGAAGCTCAACCAGGGGGACCGTCACATGATCAAGGCTGATCCCCTGGCGGCCAAGACGGGTTTTGGTATCGTTGATCAGGGTTTGGAGACCCGCCTCAAGGGCCGCAGAACCGCTTTCCGGGGCAGGACTTACATCCCCATCGGAAATAAGGACTATTTTTTTAGGCCGGGAAGGCGGGAGGGCGCCGGTATATTTTTCCGCATAGGCAAGGGCGCCGGGAATATCAGACCAGGGTTCCAGGGGGTACATCAACAGCATACGGCCGATGATGGTTTCCACCTCACCCTGGCCTTCGATACGGCGGGCAATTTCCACCCGGGGCTTATCGGAAAAAGAAATAAGATGAAAGGTATCGCCGATACGCAGAAATTCCCTTAGAAAAGGGCCGGTTATATAATCATTTACTTCCCCATAGGATCCGCTCATACTGGATGAGGTATCCAGGAGCAGGATCAGGTCGATTGGGCCTGCGCCGCCTTGCTGTGCATAAGTCCCGCAAACAACCCAAAGGGAAAACAGGAGAAGGAAGACTGTTTTTTTTACTAACCGCATCTGATTCATCGCCTTTATACTTTTAGCCTAAAAAGCCGCAGCGGTAATATTTTCCACCACATAGGATACTTTCTCGTTGTTGATGGAGAAATCAAACTGCTCTCCCACGGTTTTGTTCAGGATAGCGCCGCCAAAGGGGGAAAGGTAGGAAATCACATTGTGATCCGGGTCCGATTCCCAGGGGCCCAGAATCGTGTATTCTTCCTTTTTTCTGCCGGTGTTGTTCTTTAAAACAACCGTTGTGCCAAAACCTACCCGGTTCAGGTTTACCGTTCCCGGATCGAAGAGCTGGGCCCGGTCTATCTCATCCTTGAGCTTTGCCGCGGTGGTATTGAGGATCGCCTGTTTTTCCTTGGCGGCCTTGTATTCGGCGTTCTCCCGGAGATCCCCCAGGGACAGGGCAAATTCGGTCTCCTTTGCGTTGGCCGGAATATCCACCTCCATAATATGGGCAAGCTGCCGCCGCTTTTCCTCGTACATGGCAACGGTAACCATAAGCCCCCGGGTAATAATCGCTTTTTCCGCATCTGCCCCAAAAAATTTGAAGTTGGGATGCTTGTCCAGAATCCCGCTGCGGAGCTTGAGCTTGTCCGCAGGGTCCAGATCCTTCACGTCCTGGATAAAGGTATAGAGCCGGATAATGGTATCCTCATCGGCATTCTCGATAAAATCGTTGAGAACCCCCTCCTTTTCCTTAAAGAGGATATTGTATACCTGCTTGTTCACCTTGCGGTTTTCCGTAGTGTCCCGATGGTTCTCAATTTCCCGGTAGCTGATATCCAGAATATGGATCAGGGTAATAAGCTGTTTATCAAAATTGATATTGGCCTTTTTGAACCAGTCTTCGTTGCTTGAGTTTTTGTAGAGCCAGACCACCGCTTCCCGGTAATCCCGGAAATTCTCAAAACAGTTTATGACCATGGCCAGCAGCTTGTCCTCGTAGCCCTCGTCTTTAAGGGTGACGATGATCGAATTTGTCAGGGCGTAGGGGAAAAGCTTGATGTAAATTTCTGCCCAGTCGGGAACAAAGAGTTTTACATGTTTAAGGAATTCCTCCTTAAAATTATTGTCCTTAAGGTTGAAGAAAAGGGTGGGCACATCATCAATGTCTTCAAAAATTTCAAGGAAGTTGAGCTGCAGGCCGGTTCCCAAATGGGGATACCGGCCGACCAGCTCCTTTACCAAAAGATAGGAGGCAACCACCTGCTCGGTCACCTGAGTGTATGATCTTAGATACGCAGTAAAGTAAGCAAACATTTCGGTAAAATACTCTGAATCCAGCTCCGCATCCTTTTGGGCCGCATAATTGCGGATGGTCAGGGCCCGATCAAAGAAATTCCGCTGGGCCTTGAATTCGTTGTAGAGTTTTTCTGCGATGCTGATGGGCCGGTCCCGGACCGTAAAGAGGTCGATGTTGTTGGGGCTTACCCCAAAACCGGGGTCCGATTTGAGGATGTCCCGGGCCTTGGTGTTCCAGGTGGTCCATTCGCCGGCGGAAAGGATCGAAGGCACCAGTTCCGCCTTGATCCGCTTGATATCGCAGGAATTGCCGAAGCTTTTGATGACCACCTGCAGGGCCCAGGACAAGTCATCTTTGATGCGGTCATGGAGCTTCTCTTTCTTCCAGATGGCCTTAAGCACCCAAATATGTTCCTCAAACAGGGATTCGTCTTTGATCTGTATTTTCAGCTTCGGCAGGGTTTGCAGGGCGCTGACCGCCATCTTAAGGCCCATGGAGTGGTTCCGCTTTTTAGCGAAGTCGATGACGATCTCGTCTCCCTGGACACTGGCGATACGGCCGACCCCCCAGGTGCGGTGATACACGTAATTACCCTTGTCAAAGGCAATGTGTTTTTCAAAGTCCGTGATCGCTTCATGGACATTGCGCCAGCTCTGGGACAGGTTGGAAATGCGGATATATTCTTCAAGCTGGCTGTGGTTGGCGTACTTTTCCCGGAAGCACTCCACAATTTCCTTTCGGGCGTGGCTGTCCTTTTCATCATATTCAAGGATGAGTTTGAGGAGCGCCAGTGCGGTATCCACATCATCACGCTTCTTGCAGGATTGGTAGACGTCCTGCAAAAGCAGCACCGCCTTGTCTTCGCTGATATTTTTGGCGATCTTCTTCTGCACATGGAGGAAAAAATCAATGTCTTCGGGGCAGCAGGCGATAAGCTTTTCCCAAATTTCCCGGACATTGGTAAAAACCTGTTTGTTGATGTACCGGTGGAGGGCCTTCTTGTAATAGTCAACGGCGGATTCGGCGTCCCCCAGCTTATCGAAGTGTTCCCCCAGGGATTTGGCAAGGTCCGCCTCTTCGTAATCAACCTTTACCAGCCGTTCCCAAATGCCATAGATGGCGTCCTCTTCATTTTCGTTTTTGTAACATTCCGCCAGGGTGCGCAGGGCGAATTTCGATTCGCCGAATTCGAGGATGCTCTCGCAGAGATACCTTACGATGGCCCATTTGTGGTTGTCCACAAAGATGCTTACCAGGTTGATAAGCGCCGAATCGTCAATAAGCTGCCGTGAAAGGGCGATCATCCCCGAAATATAGAGGGCAATAATGCTGTTCTTGGTGTGGACCAAATGTTCATCGCAGACTTTCTTGAGTTCATCATACAGACGGGCTTCCCGGCCTTCCTTTAAAACAATGTCCAGTTCCTTAAACTGATTGGTGGAATAATTGCTGAGGGTAGCCCTGGTCCACTTTTCCTCATTCAGCATTTCCTGCACTTTCTTGAGCAGCGGCGCGGAATTCTCCGGCAGCGCCGCTCCCTCTGCGGGAACCGCTGTTAAATCAACTTCAGCCATCTCATTTACTCCTTATCTAATATACCAATCATATACGGACCTGTCGATGATCTTTATCTTCAACATGGTCTCTTCAATAATCCCGGGGGCCTCCCGGGTGTTTTCAAAATGGTCAATCAGCCAGAAATACCGGTTGATAAGCCGGGGTTTAATAAGGCCGTCGGCGTCATGGCTGCTTCGCATCTCGTTTTCCAGGGAAAAGATCGACTGCTTGAGTCTGCCGAGCTCAACCGGCTTCAGTTCCCGCTTTACCGAAAAAACCCCAAGCAGACAGCCGTAAACCGGTATCCATTCGCAGAGCTCAGGTCCGGATTTTCCTGTCTCCTTCTTAACCCGGTCCCGCAGGCGGATGATCAGCTCCGACTCCATGGCATAGAGGTCTATCTTTTGGGGGTCCAGAAAAAAGGCTTCCCGAAAGAGCGCCTTGGCAAGGCGGGTTTCTGCCAAAAGGGCATTTACATCCGCCAGTTCCGCAATGGTTTCCCCGTCTTCCCGCCTGAATCTGACCGCCTGTTCCAGGTACTTGAGGGCCTCCTCGTAGTTACCGGTTCCTTTGTAACAGCGTCCCACCTGCAACAGCAGATCAGGGCCGTACTCATTTACTCCGTCCCCCAGTATATCCTGAAAAAAATCCAGCGCGGTGGAAGAAACAAAACGCCGGATCGCATACTGGCAATTTTCATAATGCCCTTCAAAGTGATCCAGAAAACCGTAATAGGGTCTCCATTGGGAAAGGATGAAGACGCCCTGATTATAGGGAGCCTCGAAATCATCTATCCGTTTGATCTGCTCAAGCCACCAATTAAGGCACTTAAGGCCGTACTTCACTTCCTGGTGGTCAAAATCTACCACCAGGGCCTCTTCCAAAGCCCTCTGCGCCGCTTCTGCGTCAGAAGCGACAAGCATATCATAGGCTTTCTGAATGAGCCCCCCAACCGCAGACTCCTGGTCTGATATTTCCGTATTCATGGCTTGAATAGTTTTGTACGATCAGGTACAA
>BOAV01000143.1 GCA_026002045.1 Spirochaetia bacterium
TAAAGGAAACCGCAGGTTTCCAGCAACCGCAAAAATGTGCCGGAACAAAACCCCACAAAGGGCGAAGCCCGACTGGGGTTTTGTGGAGGCCAAGCCGCTACTGCGGCGCAGCGTATAGCGTATGTTAGGTGCAGTTTTTTTGCTTTCATCTATTTTTTTATCCTATTATTTCCATTGCCGTTTTTATATCCTGTGTTATCATTTCAACTTTTGATATCTCCAATCCAAAACTCTCTCCCGTTTGTGTATATGAAGGGAAAAACCTTATACCGTTTGATTCATAAATCCCTCCCCTTATTTTATATGTCGATCCCACCGGTATTATTTTTTCATTATATTTCCTTTTCCATACATAATTTATTGACTTTATCGCAAAATCACCCATTAGCATTATAACTTTTATGTTTTTAAATTCTTCCAGTTCCTTTTCCAATAATATTGAACAATTTTTTATTGTTTCAGATCCAACCAGATAGTCTTTTTTCATACATTTTATTGCCGTCGTTAAATATATACCATTACTTAAATAATCTCTATACGTTTTATAATTAAACCCCAATGAATTGAATAGTGTGTTTGTATTTGTTATAAACCTTGGTTCGTTTTTTCCATCAAAATAGTCACCAATATTTAACGGTAATGCTTCGGAAATGAGTACCATTTTTATAGAATTATTTTGATGTATATTTTTCTGAAAATATTTTTTTGTAATAACATCCGAACAATTAAACTCGCACTTAAGCATTTAACACCCCCATAATTTATTTGATTCTTATGCGCCGCACGGATGCGGCACAGTTTTTTTCTTTTATACCAGGTTTCGTAATATTGTGTTTTTTATGAACAATTTGTATCCCCCGTCAGAAAAATGTTCCCCTTCTTCCAATAATTCAAGTTCGCAATTTGGCAATAATTCTTTTGTCATTTCTGCCAAATTATAGGATAACACATTATCCTTTTTACTGTGCTGCATATATACTTTTGCTTTTACCTCGGAAAGGTTAAAGCCCCAGTCTTTAAACCTTAACCTGATATTCTGCCCTTCCCCGAAACAGTTATTCGCCATTGAGTCCTTTATATAGTCTTTTTCCAACTCAGGAGCGGGTATATTGGAAAAAAAGACTTCCCGTGCTACTTGCTGGGATATATCAACCGGAATGTCTTTATTTACCGGAAACGGCCATTTTTTCTGTATATTTTCGTCATATAACGCCGGCGTCCCGCTGTAAACATATATGTTTCTTGCTTTATTTTGGCATTCTTTTGCAATAGCATATCCATAGGGTGCACCAGCCGAAGAACTGAAAATATCAAATTGCTTTATTGATAATGTCTCAACCAACTTAGAAACAATAGTCCCATATTCAAGTATATCTTTCAACAGATAGGGGCTTGATTCGCCATAACCCGGCCTTGCAATGCAAATAACCCGTGCAACTTTTTGCAACTCGTCAAAATAACCAATATCCTTTATGCTTGCCATTGTTCCGTGCTGAACCAAAATGGGAAATCCCTTTTCATTCCCAAAATCATTGTACGCAAGTGTTTCCTTTGCATTGTAAGAAAAATGTTTAATCAAGATGTTCTCCTTGTGATTTAGTATCAATAAAACTTTTATTTTTGTCAAGCCTTTTTCGAAAAATTTCAAAAAAATTGCACCTAACGTGAAAGCTATACGACGTTTTTGCGGTTGCGATAAAGGAAACCGCAGGTTTCCAGCAACCGCAAAAATGTGCCGGAAGAAAAACGCACAAAGGCCGTAGGCCGACTGCGTTTTTCTGTAGGCCAAGCCGCTACTGCGGCGCAGCGTATAGCGTATGTTAAGCGCAGTAAAATCTGCGACGTAGCGCCCGCCACGGACGGCGGGCGTGTTTCTTCTTAATTTATTCAGTATTTTCATTTCTTCCCTCAATTTCCTGTAATACATCGCTCATCTTGTACAGACGCAGGTAACGCTTCCCGTTCTTTTCAACCTCCCGGCAGTAGCACATACCGTATTCGGGGTGCTTCACGAAGGTTCCATAATCAGTATCATATTCCTCGTAGCCTTCGCAGTATACGGGCATACTGATCCCGCCCGGATACCGGCTATCCATGTGGAGGAAGACACGCTTTTCTAAAGCTTCATTATTCAGACCTCGATAACTTCCCACATAGGTTGTCGCCCATTCGCCATCATACGAGAGGAAAAATCTTGAAAAACTTTTCCCTTGAGGCAGTAGATAATCAAGGGGCAGCACCGTCACATCTTCATAATCCTCGCTCCAGCTTAGTTTAACCGTTTTCCTCATCTGCTTTGAAGGGCCGATAATATATCTTTTTTGCAAGGACAGGCTATGCTCGTTCTCAAAATTGACCTCATACATATTAAGGGCGGTAAAGGTCCTGGTGAGCTTATTCCTTCTTATTTCTTTGGTCTTCCAGTTGTACAGGAACATTTCTTTTAATCCGGTACGTCCTTCATAGGTCTCCCTGTCATTAAGGATGGTTCGTGCAAAAAGCCATTCGCCGCCTATTGAGTATTCCATATACAGGTCAAGGTCTTCTTCCTGCACAACCGTGTCCGTTTTATAGTTATAAAGGATAGTTCGATGTATTGATACCTCATCCATGTCCCGGTACACAAACAGAAACAGCCCCTCTTGCGGGTCAAGCAGAGCCGGATATACATCATAATGCACCCACGAAAGCAGGGGGGCAAAGGCTTTTCTCTTGCCGGTTCCCACATCAGCCAGAAACACCATTTTTCCTGCCGCTTGGGCATACAGGAGATTAGCCCCGGGCCATGTGATAAGTTCCTCATCAAGACTGGCGCCGGGGAATTTAATCAGCGGTTTTATTTTGATGCGGTTGTTTTTTTCAAAGGAAAGTTCGGCGAAGCGGCCCCAGCCGTCAATAGTCGCCATGGTCCCCTCTTTCCAAGGGCGCAGCATCCAGAAAAAAGCGTTCGATTTAATATCCAACGGCTGTATTTCCCCGGTCACCCGTGCTGCCGGGGTGTCCGCCTGTCGTCTTCCCCCGGCATAAAGACCGTATGTTGAAAGGGCCATGCCAAAAACAATGAGCCACACCGGGTGTTTTTGCGGTTTTTTCATACCCCCACTATACCACACAGGCGGAGGATTGGGCAAGGCATAGGACTGCATCTTTTATTCAAGTTTCACTATATAAAAATACAAAAAATCAGAATAACATTTTTGGGTGTTTATCAAAATATTCTGAAATTCCAAAATACTACATACTATACCCCTATCCTTTATTTTAATAACCATATTTCTTCTCTTGTATTTTCTTCGAACCGCATGGAGGCGGTGAGACTATTCATAAAGTTCAGATTTTATTGCGCTTAACGTGAAAGCTATACGACGTTTTTGCGGTTGCGATAAAGGAAACCGTAGGTTTCCAGCAACCGCAAAAATGTGCCGGAGAAAAAACGCACAAAGGCCAAAGGCCGACTGCGTTTTTTCGTAGGCCAAGCCGCTACTGCGGCGCAGCGTATAGCGTATGTTATGTGCAGTAATTTTTCTTGCCCGTAGCCATGGATGGCCGAGGGCATTTTTTTATTTCTTTCTTATTAAATATTGGTCTCTACCATCTACAGTCACAAAAAGAATATGATTATTATCATCGATGCGACACGAATACCAATCATAATATTTTTTTGAACCATCTTCATTTAATACAGTATATTCAAATATCGGATATAATTCAGAATCTTCTTCATTTTCAAGTATAAAATTCCATGAACCATATTCTTTTCGCCCATGAGGTCCAGAATCATCATTTATATAATACCTTGTACCATCTTCTTTTACCTCAAAAGTTTCACGCTCAAAAGTACCATCTTCTTTAAAAATGTAATACATCCAATCAAATTTTTCCACCCTCCAATTACCTATAAATACTTCTTTAGGTTCCATAATTATTTCTTCTGAAATTGAATTTATTTCCTGATTTAAGTTTTCAGTTGTTTCTTTTGCTATATTATCAATTTTTCTATTATTTTTACAACTAATTAATAAAAATAACAAAACAAGTATTTTAAAACCAGTACGCCTAAAAAACATATTTCCCCCTAATTATTATCTCACCTTACGCAATGACATAATTAACTACCAAAAATGCCATTAGATTTGACCTAGAAATGGGTCATTTTGACACGTTTCTAGGCTTTCCGATAGTTAAAACTTATGCCTTACATAATATAAATCATTATAATTTTAATGTCAAGTGTTTTTGTAACTATTCAGTCGGGATACATAAAAACTCTTAATTCCTTACGGCATAATGAGTTACTGCAATTCTAGCCGAATGATTACATGTTTTTTATTATGCGGCGCATTTTTCTTGAAAAATTATTGCACATAACGTGAAAGCTATACGACGTTTTTGCGGTTGCGATAAAGGAAACCGCAGGTTTCCAGCAACCGCAAAAATGTGCCGGAACAAAACCCCACAAAGGGCGAAGCCCGACTGGGGTTTTGTGAAGGCCAAGCCGCTACTGCGGCGCAGCGTATAGCGTATGTTATGTGCAGTTTGCCCGTACCCCATTTTATATTTAATTATATTTGTTTTACTAAATATCTCCAAATATCCAGCCAATATTTTCATCGAACAAATTTAATTCCGCTAGGCAGGTATCATTATACCTATCCCCTTTGAAATAATTCGTTACATTAAGCAAAAACTGATTTAT
>BOAV01000144.1 GCA_026002045.1 Spirochaetia bacterium
AGATTGACGAGCATGATTTGGATTTTAAGTCCAAGCATGTGAAGGAATTTTTGGGGGAAGGCAACAAGGTTAAGGTTACGGTCCGTTTCCGGGGACGGGAGCTGGCCCATACCGAACTGGGGCTGGACGTTTTAAAGGACGTGCTTGCCCGCATTGAAGGGGAATACGTGATGGACAAGCCGCCGGCTATGGAAGGCCGGTTCATGTCCATGGTACTGAGCCCCAAAGCCAAAAAATAACTATTATGGAGCGTTATAAATGCCTAAAATGAAGACAAAGAAGAGCGCGGCAAAGCGTTATTCTTTTACCGGGACCGGCAAGGTAAAGTACAAGAAGCAGAATCTTCGTCATATCCTTACCAAAAAGTCCAGCAAGCGCAAACGGAATCTCCGTCACGGCGGTATTTTATCCGGCGATAATGTACCGGTAATCAAGAAACGGCTTTTACCCTACGGTTGAATGAGGAGAAAAATAACATGTCAAGAGCAGTAGATGGTCCCAAACGGAAAAATCATCGTAAAAAGATACTCAAGCAGGCCAAGGGCTATTGGGGGCGCAGGCACTCGAACTATAAGGTTGCCAAGGATGCGGTAACCAAGGGCCTTTTCTACGCCTACCGGGATCGGCGGGATCGGAAGGCCGATTTCCGCAAGATCTGGATTATCCGGATCAACGCCGCCTGCCGCGCCGAGGGGCTTTCCTATTCCCGGCTGGTGAACGGCTTGACCAAAGCCGGGGTCGCCATTAACCGGAAGGCCCTTGCCTTCCTCGCGGTGGAAGACGCCGCCGCCTTCAAGGCGGTGGTTGCCCAGGCCAAAACGGCGTTGGGGGCTTAAGTATGGTAACCCTTGAGCAAGTCAAACTGTTGGAATCCAGGGTCGCCAAGGCGATTGATTTTGTCGAACGGGTGACCGGTGAAAATGTCCTCTTGCAGGGAAAACTGGACTCCTATCAAAAACGGATTGATGAGCTTGAAGTTTTGATCCAGCAGTTCAGGGAAGATCAGGGCCTCATTGAGGACGGAATCCTTTCCGCCCTGGATCGGCTCAACCAGTTTGAAGATGCCATCGAAAAGAGTATTGCCCCGGAACAAGCGGCAAAAAAACCTGCTAAATCCGTTGCACCCAGGGCAGCGGTTCCGGTGGAATCCGCCCCGGAACCTGAAGATGAACCCGGCCTTGAAAGCCCGGTTCTTTTTTCGGAGGACCCTGAAGATTCCCTTACCGGGGAAATCGCCGAAGATGAGGCCCTGGAAGAGCTTCCTCCGGTGGAACTCCCCGTAGATGATCCGGCGGAGCTTCCTCCGGGAGAAACTTCAAGCGGGGAACTGGATATTTTTTAAGGGGTTTTCGTGCCGAAAAGCGATCTTCGTCTGGATATACTGGGTACTTCTTTTTCCATCAGCGCCGACGAAGACGCCGCTTATCTTGAGGATCTTTTAGGCCATTTCAGGGCTGCGGTTGACAATACCCAAAAATCTACCGGATTAAAGGATCCTCTCAAGATAGCGATTCTGACGGGTTTTTTACTCTGCGACGAGGTTCAAAAAATCAAAGGGCAGGCCGGGGCGGAGGGGGAGCAGGAAACCGAACAGTTGACCCTGGATCTTATTGCCCGGCTTGATGAAGCGCTGGAAAACAAAAGTCCCCGGTAAATGAACGCAATTTTCAAACTAAAAAATCAGGTAAAACACTATGAATGGGGTTCTTCAAAATGGATACCCCAACTATTGGGGGCGGAGAACGCCGCGGGGGAACCCTGGGCGGAACTCTGGATGGGGGTCCATCCCGGCGGGCCTTCGCGGGCGCTCCTTAATACCGGAGAAATCGCCCTGGGCAGCCTGATAGCACAGAACCCCCGGCTGTATCTGGGGGAAAAAACCCTGGAAAATTTTGGCTCCCTCCCCTTCCTGTTCAAACTGCTGGCGGCGGCAAAGCCCCTTTCCATCCAGGCACATCCCAGCCGGGAACAGGCCCGTGCGGGCTGGCAACGGGAAAATGAACAGGGACCGGCCATGGATAGTCCAAACCGGAACTACAGGGACGATAACCACAAACCCGAAATCATCTGCGCCTTAAGTCCCTTTACCGCTATGTGCGGCTTCCGGGAACCTGCGGAAATTGCCCTTCTGCTGGAACATTTTTTCGGCGCGCTCATGGATGGCAAGGCCCTTCGGGGGCTGAAAACCGCATTGGCGGAACCCGGTGCAGACAGGGCGCTTAAATCCTTCCTCAAGGCCCTTTTCAGCCTTTCTGCGGAAGCCCGTCAGGAACTCACCGGGTACATTCGGGGAAAAAATACCGATTTTTCAGGGGAATTCGGGGAAGAATGGAAAAATGTGGTCCGCTTTGCGGAACTGTACCCCGGCGATCCGGGGATAATCGCGCCCCTGTACCTGAATTTATTGAAGCTTGAAAGCGGGGATGCGGTCTACCTGTCGGCAGGGGTACTTCATGCCTACATCGACGGCTTTGGGGTAGAGCTGATGGCCAATTCGGATAACGTGCTCCGGGGAGGCTTGACGCCCAAGCATGTGGATGTGGATGAACTCATGGGGGTCCTGGGTTTTTCTCCTCTGAAGCCTAAAATACTCAAACCCCAACGGGAAAACCCAAGCGCCGGGAGCCCCAATTTTTCCCGGTATATCACCCCATGCAGGGAATTTTCCCTTGGTATTATGACAGGCAGGGGGGAAAAACAGGCCTTTCCCGAAGGGGCGCCCGCCATCGTTATCGTCACCGAAGGGTCCGTGAGGGTAAGCGCCGGGGACAGGGAAGAATTGGTTCTGAATAGGGGGGAATCCGCCTTTATCTCCGCAGAGGCAACAGGCCTTGCCTTTACCGGCGCCTATACCCTCTACGCGGCCACCCTGCCGTAACCTGACAATGAAAATCTTTGTAGACGCCGATTCCTGCCCCCGTCCTGCCCGGGAACTGGTACTCCGGGCATCGGGGCGGACCGGGGTACAGGCTGTTTTTGCGGCAAACCGGTCCATACCGGGGATAAGCGGAGACACGGTGGCAATGGAACTCTGTCCGCCGGGGGAAAATTCTGCGGATAACCGGATCGTGGAGTTGGCAAGGCCGGGGGATCTGGCGGTGACCCGCGACATACCCCTGGCAAGCCGGCTCGTGGAGGCGGATGTCTGCGTGATCGACGACCGGGGCCGGCTGTACACACGGGAAAACATCCGGGAGCGGCTTTCCCTGCGGAATTTCATGGTGGGCCTTGCGGAAAGCGGCCTGGGGATGGAGCGGAGCAACAGCTACGGCAAAAAAGAACTTAAAGCCATGGCGGACAGTCTGGATCAGGTACTTACACGGCTGCTGAGGGAAGAAAAAAGGGACTAATATTCGGCGTTCTCAGGATAAAGACTCTGGATCTGTTTGATATTGGGCAGGATCTCAAAAAAGATATCCACCAGTTCGGGATCGAATTTAATCCCCGAAAGCTTGCGGATCTCCGTGAAAACCTGTTCCGGCGGCCAGGATTCCTTATAAACCCGTTTTGAACAGAGGGCGTCAAAAACATCGGCTATCGCCACGATCCGGCCGGTAAAGGGAATCTCCTCCCCTTTGCGGGGCAAAGGCTTCCCCTCCCCATCGGTCTTGAGGGGCGTCCCGGTTAAGGGGTCAATCCAGCCGGGGTAGCCCGTACCATCCCAATTTTCATGATGGGTAAGGGCAATATCACGGGCGACACCATCCAGGCTGGACTGGAGCTCATCAAAAAGCCCTGCGCCATAAATAGTATGGTGCTGCATTATCAGATACTCTTCCGGGGTAAACTGGCCCGGCTTTTTAAGGATCACATCGGAAATCGCCACCTTTCCCACATCGTGGAGCATGGCGGCGACCTTAAGGGTGTCCCGAAATTTATCCTTTTCATCAGCCGGAATTCCCTGATGAAAGGCCCAGCGATCATAAATTTCCACCGCATATCCGGCAACCCGGTTTACATGGGGGCCGGTCTCCTTGGGGTCCCGGAGTTCCGCCATTTTTATCATCCTGAGGATCATGGCCCGGGTCATATAGGCCTTTTGGAGGACCACCGTGGCATTGGCGGCAAAGTGGGTAATAAGAAATTCATCTTCCGCAGAAAAGGGGATCGTATTTCCGTCTGTATCCTTGGAATTAAGCACCTGAATGACACCCAGGACATTACCATCGGAGGTCAGAAGGGGGATAGCCAGTACCGAAGTTGTCTTGTACCCGGAAATTTTATCGTAGGAGACGCCGAAGGAATAGGGCGCATCCTGGGGTATACTATAGGCATCGGGAAGATTTACCAGAGTTTTGGTAAAAGCGCAGTACCCGGAAATAGTCTTTTCATTGACGGGAACGGAAAAAATCGAATAAATCATCTTCTGCCCGGGGGGTAAATTCTTCTGGGTGGTATCGTTCTGGGCGTATTTTATTATCAGCCTTTCAATTTCCTTGCCCTGGTCCCGTATCTTTTCCTTGACATAAATTGAACCCGCATCGGCGTGGACTACTTTCCGGGCTTCCAGAAGGATCCGCTCCAGAAGAAGGTCCACGTCCTGTATCTGGTTTAACTCCGAATCAAGACGGATAATAGATCTAAAGTCTACATCCTTTTTTACCATTT
>BOAV01000145.1 GCA_026002045.1 Spirochaetia bacterium
TTCAATATCTTCAACAACATAATCCGCCCAGGGTTTCAGGGCGGGTATTTTCTCGGGCCATAAGTTTGAGATGTACTCCACGGTAAGACAGGTGTGCAGGCCCACTTCCCGTGCGCCCGTGAGTTCCCTGTGGCCGCCGTCACCCACAAAAAGACAGGCATCGGGATCAAGGCCGAGCCGTTCCAGCGCAAGGGCGTAGATACGGGGGTCCGGTTTGAGTAACCCCGCATCGTAAGAAAAAACCGTTGCGTCAAAGCCCTTTGCGAGGGGTGATTCCTTCCAGTGCCATACATCGCAGATGTCGGCGTTGCTGACAAGGGCGGTTTTGATCCCCGCAACGCGGAGCCCTTGCAGCAGGGCGAGATTTTTTTCTTCGACCCCGAAAAGGCCCCGGCGTACCCGTTCAAGCCGGGCGCAGGCGGCGCGGCGGATAAGTTCATCGGGGAAGTCGAGGCCCCGCAGAATGTGGCGGATCATTTCAACCGGATCGCGGATAGCGCCCCCGGCCCGCGCTTCGTAGTCCACGGCGTTCCGGCCTTCAAAATCTTCACGGGTCATACCGAGAACGTCATATTCACTTCCCCCCATAAAGGCGGGGTTCAGGGGATTTATCAGGGTGTAAAAAAGATCGAAGATTACGGCGCTGAACTTAGGCATATAGAGGATGCGCCTGGGTTAAAATTTTCGGGAGCCGGGCTTGACCGCGGGGATGCCCTTTTTGCAGAGCTCGCAGTCGGCGGCCTCCCAGTTTACCGCATCCACCGTCACGGCGGGGTACAGGGGCCAGGGCGTAGTAACCCCCTCTGCCCGGCGATCTACAATGCAGGCCAGGGCAACCACCTGTGCCCCCAGACTTTCCAGCGCCCCGGCGCTTTCCCCGGAGGATTTCGCCGTGGTCACCACATCTTCGGCGATCAGGATGCGCTGCCCCGGCGTCACCTCAAAGCCCCGGCGCAAAGTCATAAATCCCGTGTCGTCCCGTTCGGTAAAAAAGGCCGGGAGCCCCAGCTGACGACCCAGTTCATAGGCCACGATGATCCCCCCTATGGCGGGCCCCACGATGGCGTCAACGGCAAGCTTCCCCGCCTGTATGTCGGCGTGGAGCCGGTCCGCCACGCCCCTGAGCGCCGCCGCCGCCCGGTCCGGGTACTGCAACAATTTGGCGCACTGGAAATACCGGTTCGTATGACGCCCCGAGGACAGCAGAAAATGCCCCTCCAGCATGGCCCCCGATTCCTTCAGCAAAGCGATGACCTCTTCCATGGTTAGCTCCTCTTATTGAGGATACCACAGATCACTGCCATTGGATAAGATATATGGTATGCCAAGTGACGTCCCATCTACGGAGGCCATCAAGTACGCCGGTTCCAAACTCAAACTATTATCCCATATTTTGTCCCTCTCAAAAAAGGTCAACGCTGCAACGGTATTTGACGGTTTCTCAGGCTCGACACGGGTGAGCCAGGCCTATGCGAAAAAAGGATATCGCGTATATGCAAATGATATCGCGGTCTATTCAAAATTTTTTAACACCGCCTTTCTCTTGAACAAACAGGGGTCGGAAACTTATCAGCCCATAATCGATCATCTGAATTCCCTTGCGCCCATTGACGGCTGGTTTACCGAATATTACGGCGGGGATGAAAATTCGGCGGATCAAAAATTCCCCTGGCAGAAAAAAAATACCCGCAGGCTTGATGCCATCCGGGATGAAATTGATCGTTTAAATCTTGACGAAGTTACCAAAGCGGTTGCGATCACAAGTCTCATTCTTGCACTGGATCAGGTTGACAGCACCCTGGGGCATTATGTGTCTTACCTCAACGAATGGTCTCCCCGCTCTTATAAGGATCTCAAACTTACCGTACCAAATCTCTGGGTGAATCAACAGGATAACCTGGTGATGAATTATGATATTTTTGAAGCCTTAAATCATCTGGGCGACGAAATTGATATTGCATATTTTGATCCCCCCTATGGTTCCAATAACGAAAAGATGCCCCCCTCGCGGGTACGCTACGCTTCCTATTATCACATCTGGACTACCATCTGTCTGAATGACCGGCCGGAAGTTTTCGGCAAGGCGCGGCGCCGGGCGGATACATCGGACACCATTGCCGGTTCGGTTTTTGAGGAATTCCGGCGGGGTTCTTCGGGGCGTTTCATGGTTATTGAGGCGATTGAAAAACTGATAAGAGAAATACGGGCCAGGTATATCATCCTTTCCTACAGTTCCGGCGGCAGGGCTACCGCGGAGGAATTGAACGAGGTTCTCAACACCTATGGTGAAATCATTGAAATTGAAAAGATCGATTATAAAAAAAATGTGATGGCCGGGATGAAGTGGACCAATGACTGGATCAAGGACACAGCGGAAAAGAATTTTGAATTTTTATTTCTGGTGAAGAAAAAAACATAAACAAAAAGAGTGTCAGCCTATTCTTTTTATCGACAGGGCCCGGCCGCTTTCCCGATCAATTTCGGCTATCACGCCCTGAACTGCGCTGTCCGCTCCGTTGGGGCCGGCCTTGGCGCACTCCATCCGGTACAGGACCTGGTTCCGCGCCCGGTCCAGGCAGATCTTCGGGTCCATGCCGATAATACTGTCGTTTATTCCGGTCATACCCAGATCGGTGATGTAGGCGGTTCCTCCGGGCAGGATCCGCTCGTCTGCGGTCTGGACATGGGTGTGGGTTCCCGCCAGAAGGCTTACCCTGCCGTCAAGGTAATAGGCCAGGGCCTCCTTTTCACGGGTGGATTCGGCATGAAAATCGACCAAAACGATAGTATTTGTAGGTATATTTGTGATGTTATCAAAACTTTTAAAGGGGCAGTCAATGGGGGTCATGTATTCCCGGCCCTGGAGGTTCAGTACGAGCCAGGTAACTTCGGCCTTTTGGACGCTGAGCCATCCAGCGCCCGGGGCTTCCCCGGGGTAGTTGGCCGGACGCAGGACCCGGCGTTCCGCCGCCAGAACAGGCCAGAAATCCCGTTTTTCCCAGACATGGTTCCCGCTGGTTACCACATCGGCCCCGGCGGCAAGGATGCGATCCAGGGTTTCTTTGGTCAAACCAAAACCGTCGGCGGCGTTTTCTCCGTTTACAACCACGAAATCCGCCCCGTGTTCCCGGACAAGGCCGGGCAGCCGCTGTTCCAGAACCGCAAGCCCCGGATCGCCTACCACATCTCCGATCATCATAACATTTAACATTGACATATTATCCATAATTATAGGGTAAAAATTCGCTCCTAATCCAGCATTATGAGTAAATTTGTTAAATTTTATGAAAACAAGCTTGTAAATGGAGTTTTTTTTATGTTAAAATAGAGGTAATGAATAATATTCCTACGGTATCGGTAAATCGGCGTATCAAACAGATACGTCAGGAATTACGGCTTTCCCAGGTTCAATTTTCGCGGGTTATTTCCCTTTCCAGCGGGTATTTGGCGGGGGTAGAAGTCGAAAAGCGTAAGGTAAACGAGCGTCTGGTCAAATTGATCTGTTCGTCCTTCAATGTAAATGAAAGATGGCTTAAAGAAGGGGAAGGTGAAATGTTCAGCAAGGGGCCCGATGAAAATTTCACCAAGCTGGTAAGCCTCTTTAAGGAACTGGACCCAAAATTCCAGACCTATATTCTCAAGGAGATCAACCTTCTTCTGGATATACAGGACCGAAAGTAATCTTCACCATCCTGTTGAAGGGGTCAAGCATGGGACTGTCCAAAACTACTTTTTGGACAGTCCCTGTTTATTTCCACCCTTCTGGGTACAGAATGATCCGGGCCGGGCCGTTTTGTAAGATGCGGCGGCACATTTCCTGAATTTGCCGGGGCGTTACCTTTTCGTAGAGCCCGGGCCGTTTGTCCAGGCGGGAGAGGGGGGTGTCCAGGAGCACTGCGGAGTTGGCGTAGCTCTGGGCGATGTAGCCGTTGTTCTGGACCGAGGCCTCCCATTCTTTTTTCAGGGCTTCCACGGATTTTTTGAAGGTGTCCTCGTTGATGGGATCAGAAGCGGTGCGGCTGAGGAGTTCCTGTACCGCGTCGCTCAGTTCTTCTGCGCGGCGGGGATCGCAGGCAAAGTACACTTGCATTACCAGTTCCCCTTCGGGGGCAGGAGAAACCGAGGCGCCGACAGAAATCGAGTAGACTCCGCCGAGTTTTTCACGGATATCCTCGGTCATTCTGATGTCGAGGTATTCGCTCAGCACCGAGGAAATAGCACTTGCCTCTTCGGAGTAGGGCTCCTTTCCATACCAACCCATGAAAACCTGACTCTGCTCTTCCTTGCCCTTGTAGACTTGCTGTTCAACTTTGCCGGGCCGCTGAATGTTGAGGTTTGTCCAGGTATTCCAGGAAGCGTCCTGCCGGGGGATCGAGGCGAGGTAGGTTTCCACCAGGGGGCGGAAGGCTGCGGTGTCGATATTGCCGGTAAAGACGAAGGTACAGTCCGCGGGGTTAAGGCTGCGCTTGAGGAACGCTTCGGCCTGGGTGATAGTCCGGGGGATATC
>BOAV01000146.1 GCA_026002045.1 Spirochaetia bacterium
CTTTACTCCGTACAACCGCTTAAAAAGAACCGCTTTGACATCCTGTGCTTTCTTTCCCCTACCCATTTCGGTATTATACTATTCCCTGAGTTATTAAACAAGTCTATTAAATGACTCTAATAAATATTGGATAGAATGACTAACGGTTTCTGGTAAAGAAGTTTCTTCTATAGTCAATTCTGGTATATGAAAATACTCTTCATAATTTTTTTCATTTTGATATTCTATATTCGAAGACACTATCAAACTATTCACATAGGAACCAATATTATGTGAATCTATCTTTTTTAACAATATATTGGATACATTTTTCTTCTCATCAAATGATAATTTATCTAATATTTCTTTGAATGTAGAAAAACTAAATAGAGAGGTTTTCTTTGTATGCTCATCTATCATATTAAATCCCAGCACTTTCTTTAATTCGTCTTCTTCAGATTCTAATAATTTATATAAAACTCCTTCAATTATATGATAGGTAGAATCAGAATACTTAGAGAAACGGTGAAATGGTAAGTCCGATTCTTTTTGGAGTATATCGTTCAGTTGGTAAATGAAATCCTGGGTTATGGATTCATACTGATCAACTTTATAATATAATTTGATAGGTAAGAAATGTGATAATTCGCAACCGATTATTTCCTGAGAAGCATAGTCATTATTATTTTTCTTTTCTGGTAGCATTTTAATTTTTTTTAATTGTTTTATTTCTCTTAAATTACTTGTGTCTGGGTTTGCAGCCAATTCCTCATCAGAAAAATCCTCAATATTTATAGGAATTCCTTCGGTTTTGAACTCCGCCGATAATAAATTGGGTTCGACTTGAGAAAGACCATAATTTGGTTCTTTTGGGGAAGAATCTGCAGAAAAAGAAACAGAACAAATACTTTTTTGAACAGTGCTTTTAATAGAACTTTTTGGTGGTTCACAAGAAAGAGCTAGTTCAATATTATTTTCATTTGAGTCAAAGGATTTTATATCATTAAATTGACCAAGACTAACGAGGGGACCATTTAATACTATAGGACGAAGCGGGAATCTATTTGACAAAGTCTGAGCAATAAGCAATATGGATTGCAGCAGGGTGCTTTTTCCGCTACTGTTTGTACCCGCAAATATGGTTAATGGCCCAAAATCCAAGGTGGTTTTTTCCTGTATTGATTTAAAATTCGATACCATCCATTTGTCGATCATGTAATGCTCCTAATATTATTCTCCTATTTCATTTTTCACTCTTCATATCGTGTGACAGATTTGCCTAAGCCTGTCCTCGTTGGTAACGTCATCCCCGGTGTCTTCGAGGTATTTCAAAAAGGCTTGGTTCTTTGCGCTGGTTTGCCTCACGTATTCACGGAAAGACTCACAGGAAAAACGGGCATCGCAGTTTCTGTACACGGATAATATAGGACATGTTATCACATTTCCCTACATTTTTGTCAAGCCAATAGCTTTGAAACCCAGCGGTGTGTATAAAAAGTATACACCTATCCTCACCTTTGTCTTTCTGCGGTCTCGGCAGAGCTTCCCGGCTAGTACGGCGTATATCCTAGTAAACTTATCGGTAATAAGGAATGGATAATTCTACCCATAGGAGTACAAAGGTACTTGCCACCGAAAATGCTTCCATTTTTCCCAGTCGGCAATCTGGTATTCACTATGTATAACACATCCACTGTGTCATGAGTGACAGAGTAAGGTTAAACCCCGCAGAATTCGTTTACACTCATTAGTAATAACCTTTTTTTGGAGTATAGTTACTATGCTTCTTTAGCGATATTCAAAAGTTTACTTGCCATTTTTCCTCCAAAATAAAGCCGCCCCGAATGGAGCGGCTTTTATTTTATGTTACGCGGCTTGCGATGCTCTTCGTTTTCCTGTCTGGTTCTCAGGCATACGCTGTGTTGGCCGGTTGTTTTCCCCTATGGATAAAATCGGCATAATAACGGCGTATGTTTCCTTATCGGAGCCTGTTTCAAACAGCAGCAGCGGTTTTTCAGGCGCGGATGGGGCATACACGTCCCAGCTATGCCCGGAAAGGCCGGCAACAAACTCGGGGTCAAGCTTTGCGCCGGTCATCCCTTTGATGTCTCTGCACGCCTCGCCGATTACCATTCTGCCGCGGCCAGCGTTTTTGCCGCCGACCATATCAAGGCCAATAGTCCCCTTCTTTTTAGCGGTTTCAGGCACCACGCGCTGCCAATCGGGGTAGTCCACGCAATCTACCGGGTTGCAGAGCTTCACCGCATCCCCGGCAATCAGCGGTTTATAATCCCCTTCCGGGATTCTGGTCTTGATGTGGGCAACATGGAGCCGCTTGCCATCCGTCGCGACAAGGATGCTGCCCCCGGCATTCTGCTCGACATGGAGAACCTGGGTGAACGGTCTCTTATCAGACCGGTCAATCGCCTTGCAGACGAACTTCGCCCTGGCAAGCTCGTCACGGTTTTTAATCACCGTAACCGCCTCCGGTTTTGACGAACGGCGCTGCATGGATTTCCGCTTATGCGGCATCTCCGCTGAGCGCTGTTGCGCTTCACGGAAAGGCGAACGCATAGGGGAATATTTCCGAACCGGGCGGGATGCAAAAGGGTCCCCTAAATCCCGTACCGATACTTTTACCGGCATCCTTTTTACAGGCGTTTTGCGCGCGCCTGTTTTCTTACCGGACCCGGCGCTTAACCTCTTAATCAGATTTTCAATTCCGAGCATAAAACCTCCCTTACTGATAATAGTCATCATTATAGCCATCAATTTCCTCAACCTCGTCCAGGTCGAAGAAATGGAAACAGTCAAGGCAAAGCTGTTTTCCCCTTGCCTGTCCCAGCCCTTTACCGAAACGGTACCCCACGGCGCCGCCTGAGATTACCCCGAAAGTAACGCCGCCGATTTTTCCCTTATCGTCAAGAAGATCCGTCCGTTCAGCCAGGAGCAGGGCGATGCACCCGCCGATGATGCCGGAAATACCGCTTAATATAAGCGCCTGCGGGGCAAGGGACAGGACGTTGAAAGATTGGCAGTACGGGCAAAATGTCCGCTGTATCATTTGTACCTCCATAAAAAACAAGGGCCGCCGTTAAGAAAGCAGCCCTTGTTAAGGTTAAAAGCCGGGGACAAACCGCTTCTTATTGTCCGCGGCTTCCGCTTCATCAGGCACAGATTTTTCCCCACCGGCTGACTTTGACAGTTCCGGGCGGAACTCAACGTGCTCGGCCACTATGGTCACCCTGGACCGGGCTTTGCCGTCCCTGTCATTCCAGCGGTCCTGCCTGATCCGCCCGACTACCCGCACCCCCCGGCCCTTATGCCCGAGGTTCTGGACGCTCTGGGCAACCTTCGCCCAGGATTCCACGTCGAAGAAGCTCACCTCCTTCTCTATCTCCTCACCCTGCTTATAGAAGCGGTTTGAGGCGATGCTGAACGTGCAGAGCGGCGTCCCTTTCGCGGTCTCCCTGAAAACCGGGTCACGGGCCAGGTTCCCTTCAATGAGAATCGAGTTCAGATTGTTCATTTGTTATCCTCCGGATAAAAAGTAAGCCACCCCAAATGAGGCGGCCGGTAATGGGTTACGCGGCGGGCGGATAATCCCAATCGCCCTTGTGCCTCGGCATAACCCGCGCGGCGACTTCGTCCTCTCCCGCCGCGATGTTGAACGGCCGCCTTTGTGATTTGCCTGCGGCTGCCAACTCCGGCTGCTTTTTGGCCTTGCCGCGTGTCTTCTTCCGCCTGGCTTCGATGAACCGGTAGATTTCTTCGACACGGGAAAGGGCCTGGGTAACCTTGAACGCGACATGCCCCGGGCGATGCCCGCCTGAGTTCTTTGCCCAATACCCGATGTATTCACGGGTAGAAGGGATATCCACCGGAATGCCGTAGAGGGACCCCAGGAAAGCAGATGACAATTCCGCCACCACTTCACCGAAGGCATAATCGGCCTTCCGGTTGGACAGGGCAAAATCAACGGCATGGGAGAGTTCGTGCAGGAAGACCTGTTTGTTGGCGGTGTTCATCGTGATCGTTTTGAGACGGGCCGCGTAAGAACCGGCCGCGCCCTTGGTCTTGGTCAGCCCTGCCTTGACATGCACGCCCAGGGATTTCGCCACTTCGATAAGCGGCAAGTCTTCTACCCTGAGCTCCTTCGCCCTGATTTCATAATCCAGCGGCGCGCCCTCGGTATCCTCAACCCGGAACACCGGCATGAGGCGGAAACCCGCCAATACTGTCTTGTCTTTTTCCTCATCCTCCTTTTTCTTGGTATCGGTCCCGTCACCGGTTGTTTCATCTTCCGGTTTCTCCGGTTCAGGCGGCAGGGAAAACATGGGCACGTAAATGTAAAATGCCTTCGCGCCCTTCTTCACCTTGCGCCCGGCCTTCGCCCATTGCCTGACGCCGCGGGCATCATAGGTCCCGCCAATCATAAACGTGATAAACTGGTTGAGTCCGCTCCACCTGCGGCTGGGGATATCCGCGCC
>BOAV01000147.1 GCA_026002045.1 Spirochaetia bacterium
CCATAGACTTAATTCCTTATGTTATATGGATTTAGGCCGAGACTACCCCTACAAAGGGCGTCTTCAATCATTGCTTATACGCAAAATGACAGATAAAAGGCAGATAGAAACGCCTTTTCGGGGTCATTTTAGAGGTGAAGCCATGACCGGGGATTGTCCTTTTTCTTTATGGCAACGGGCGGGGCGTCCTAATTTTTACATCCAATTCAAGAACGAAAAGACCGGGGCTTATATGAGGCCGATATGTACCAAGCAGGCAGACCGGGCGCAGGCCTTGAAAGTCGCCTGGGCATGGTACACGGACGGCATACCCCAAAAGGCCGGGGCGGTTCCGGTTCATAACATCGGCATAGTGGACATGATCCGCCGGGCGGACATGACCGCGGCAGACACCGAAAATATCGTCAAGGAATTGAAAAGAAAGGGCCTGATAAAATCGGCGATAATGACCGGGGCCAAGGCAGACCGGGGATTGATAGATTTTCTTTTTGAAACATGGGATTTTGAAAAGTCCCCCTATGTCCGGGAACGCCTGCGGAAAAATCACGGAATCCACCGGGAATACTGTAAATCATGCTACCAACTAATCGGCAGATACTGGAAACCCTTTTTTGAGGGCCGCCTTTTGGGATCCGTGACCAAGGCCGATATTGAAGCCTTTATTGATAGCCTTGAAAAAAAGGAATCCGGGAAACGGAAACCATTAAACCCCCTAAGCAAAAATCACATAATAAAGGCGGGTACCATAGCCTTAAAATGGGCATATACCAAGGGGTGGATAGATACCGATTTATCGGCGGGGATTGTCTATTTTGCGGGGAAGTCAAAGGAACGGCAGATATTGACGCCGGAAACCGTGAGGGCACTTTTTGCGGCAGACTGGCAAAACGGCAAGGCGAAACTTGCTAATATGCTGGCCTGCGTGACCGGCCTCCGGCCGGAGAAATTCTGGCACTGCGGGCGGTCGATTTAGGGAATGACTGCCTTTACATATCCCATTCTTTCAATCCTTTTGACGGCTTGAAGTCCACAAAGAACGGGGAAAGCCGGACGGTACAAGTTCCTTTCCCTTTCATCATGGACGCACTCATTGCCCTTGCACGGTCGAACCCCCACGGGGAAGGGGCGGACGGGTATGTCTTTTATTCGGATATGGTCCAGGGCCAGCCCATGGATACCACTGTATTATTAAACTGTTTGCGGCAGGGACTACAGACAATCGGATTATCGGCGGCGGAAAGTAAAAAATACACATTCCACGGATTCAGGCATTTTTTCACCAGTTACATGAAAGGCCGGATAGACGATCGCCTTTTGAAACTACAGACCGGGCATAAAACCGATTCAATGCTTATTCGTTATTCGGACCATGACATTGACGGGCAGGCGGCGGTGGTCCAGGCGGCGCAGATTCAGATATTCGGCGGGTTGTTACCGGCGGAAAGGATAGGGGCATAAGGGGAAGGTATGAAAATAGACAATTTCGGTGGCGGGACAGGGGCGGTTCAATTCAATAATGACCCAAACGAAAGGGATATGAAAGCCGAAAGGGAAAAATATAAAAGCCTTGTTTATATTGATGCGGCTAGAAACCCGGCAGAAAGAGAAGGTATCCGAAACGTTTTAATTATTCAAAGGGACGGGTATCAAAAAGCATTAGATGAAAGGGGACCATACTATGAAGTTAAAGGAATCGGGCCTTTTTGGGAAATGGCACAAATAGATTATTTTAATTGTTTGATTGAAAGACTGGACAATCTGCCCACCCCGGCGGCGGGGATATCAGGACTAGGGGCATGCAAGCCGATGGACTGGCATACCTATGGGATAGAAAAACAAGTATTAAAGTCCGATGGAAAAACCATACATGAATCGGCAGACTTGAAAGAAGCATTTTTGATCATATCCACAGAATACCCGACAGAATTTCCGGCAGTACCCGAAACCCTATTAAATAATTTTCTAAGGACAAAGACTGGCAAGCCATACGGGAAAGTTTATTGCCAAAGAGTAATGACAGATATTAAACAAGAATTAAAGAAGCAGAGAGGCATGGAACGAAAGCCTTTATTGAATAATAAAAAATAGAATCATATAAAAACATATTTTTAGATACATAAAGCATATCCCCCAAAAATCCCTCCCATCATACCTTGAATGTATGCCATGGATATAAAAATCCACGGTAAAACTAATTTAAGGGGATTCTATGAACATTCAAGAATCAAACGAAATTCTCACAAGGCAGGAAGCCGCAGATTTTTTGCGATGCTGTGTCACCACGATTGACAGAATACCTGAGCTACCGAGAATAAAACTCAGGAGGGGCGTCCGGTTCCGCAGGTCCGATCTGGACAAGTGGCTTGACCGGCAGACGCAGGGGGCCCAGGCATGATCGCAAAGAACAAAGCCCCGGACCTTCGATCAATCACCCCCAAAACGGCTATAGAATGCCATAGGAGGCCACAGGGCGAGAAAGACGAGGAAAGGGGACACGGCAAGGGCAAATCGGTGCCTTTAATGGACACCTTGGTAAAGATAGTGGTAACCCTGGATGAAAATATCGGACGTGTCGAATATGGCGAATGCTCTTGCATTTGTAAAATTCACGGCGGGCGGCTCGCCTCAATCACTTATTCAACAACGGATAACCGGATTGAAAAAGCAGCGGCAGGGGGCAAGCCCCGGACTCCTCAGGGGGCACAAAATGAGTAAAGCCCCAAAAAAACGCCCGGCGTCTGGGGGGACGTCCGGGGCAACAAAAAAAGAAAAGGCAATTACATCTAAAAGTATACCACGCCACGCCCCTAAGCGCAAAGCCTTTGACCAAGCCGTAGCGGATACCGAAGCCGAAGCGGGAACCATTATAGACGGCATTGTAACCATGAAGGTGTACTACGAGGCGGGGGCTATTCTACGGCATTCTGTAACGGTAACGAAAAAGTACCGGGAACAGGGGCAGGTATGAATCCCCATATCCAAACCCTTATAAAAGTGGAACGGGCCCCGGATGGGAGCGCCAAACCCATGAACTTGTTATCAGATCCAAAAGGCGGTGCCGGAATGACCGCAAAGGGCGCCATAAAAAAACGGTGCAATGACTGCGCCGGGATAAAATGCACCGATGAAAAATGCGCCTTGTATGGGCTTATGAAAAGCAAGTCCGGGGCGAAAAGAGGGGCGGCGATCCGGGTGTATTGTCGATGGTGTATGAACCGAAGTCCGGTTAATCAATGCGCCTATACAGACTGCGGAATTTATCAGTACCGGGCATGTGTAAACAGTAATTTGAGGGTGGCCTTTATTCCCAAAATTCCCCCCAAAATACCCCCACTATCGACAACGGGAAAGGTTCCGGGACGGGTAGGGTAGGATTATGAAGGCAGACGCATCCACCCCCAAATTCTGGAGTACAGGGCAAAAGCAGCATGATAGTCAAGGCCAAACACGATAAAGAATTTTTTCAGATGAATAATTCCGCTATTCAAGACCCTGGCTTGTCATGGGCGGCAAAGGGTCTTCTGGCCTATTTTTTGTCGCTACCGGAAGCGTGGGATATACACCTGAGGGATCTATTCAGGAGAGGTCCAGATGGTAGAGCAAAAACAGAATCAGCCATAAACGAGTTGATAGAGGCTGGCTATGTAGAAAAAATTCAAGGAGAAAACAAGCGCCGTGATACGAAATTCAATGTTTATGAAGACCCGGCTTTGTGTCGAAAACCAACACAATAACCTTGGGCTTTGTGTCGAAAACCAACACAATCTTTGTGCTGAAAACCAGCACGTATTAATACACAGGAGTAATATGACACTTGAAGGCTTTAAACACACATTAAGAATATGTGCTAAAGCACAAAAAAATACACAATCCGCTTGTGCTATTCAGCACAAACGGTTTTTTGATTTTTCTTTTAAATGCCTGGATTAAAAAAAGAGAAAATCTCTACGGCGATTCAGCGTAGACCGGACATGTTACAAAAGAAAAGGGGCACGCAACTTGGAGGGTAAGGGGGTACCATGATTAAACCCATAACCTTCACAATGGCCGAATAAACAATAAGGAGCAAGAATGGAAACCCGCAAACAGGAGATTGATGAACTATTTCGACGGCTTGAAAAAAAAGGGCTTGTTGAGCAGGATGAATTTACCCACTGGAGTATGACTGATTTGCCAACATCGATCCGGGCAATAGTTTATTTTTGTGAAAATGAAATAACCGGAAAGCCCGCCATATATCAAATTTTAACCGTTGATGATATTCCTCTTGTTTTAAAAAGCAAACTATGGACGTATGAGGGTAACCGCTGCCGCCTTGCGGTAAATACTTTTTATTGCCGGTCAAGGAAATCCGTATAAAAAACGATTACAAACGATTACAAGGTATTGTTTTCTTGAATTTGTAATTGTATCCTATGA
>BOAV01000148.1 GCA_026002045.1 Spirochaetia bacterium
GGCCCGGATAGGCAATGGTGGTGGCCTCTATGCTGCCGATGGCGCCGCCCTTAAAGCGGAGCAGGGCCAGGCCCGTATCTTCCACTTCGAGGTCCCGATGGAGCAGGGTGCGGCAGACCGACTGGACCGCCTCAACTCCCCCCATGAGGTATTGGAGCAGATCTATGTTGTGGATGGCCTGGGCCATGAGCACCCCGCCCTGGTTGGACTTGAGCTTCCGCCAGCCCCCGCCGCTTTCGTAGTAGTCGCTCCCCCGGTACCAGAGCGTCTTGGTGGTCCCCATGAGGGGCTTTCCCAGCCTTGATTCTCCCCCTTTTTCGGCGAGCAAATTCCGTAGAATCTGAATAACCGGGTCGAAACGGTGCTGGCTTACTACGCCGAGTTTTACCCCCCGGGAGCGGCAATAAGAAATCATCTTATCCGCCTGGGCGGTGGACACGTCCATGGGTTTTTCCATGAGGATATGTTTTCCCTTTTCCGCAGCCGCCATGGCCGCCTCAAAATGGAGCGCCGGGGGCAGGCAGATGGAAACCAGGTCTATGCCGCCCCAATCCAGCATTTCCCGAAAACCCGGGAAAGAGGGGCAGCCGTACTCAGCCCCCAGTTTTTTGGCCTGGGCGGTATTGGGGTCCGCCACAGCCGCCAGGCCGGCCCCTTCCACCTCCTGCAGCACCTTCGCATGGAAGCTGCCGATATTTCCGCATCCCACGATTCCTACACGAATTAATTCCATAATACAGACAATATAACATATCATCAGATGTGTGTAGTATTTCACCGGAGGGGGGGCATCAAATTTCCACCCATAATGAAAAATTTTCTCAAAAATTCCCCCCATTTTTTCAAGATATGTTAAAATGGAAAGCATAAGTTAATGATCCCGTTTGTGGGTCAAAATTTCTTTTAGAGGGGTAGAAAGATGAAACGATTTATTCTTTTTCTGGCCGTATTTGGCATGGCGGTTTCGATGTATGCACAGACTCAGCTGCCGCCCTACCGGTTTGCCAATGGAACTTGGGGGTTTAGCGGGGCAAGGCTGCTTCAGGGTGACGCTAAGGCCGTGCTTGCCAAGGTTAATTTTCAGGCGCCTCAAAGCGGTCCCATGCTTTACGAGTTCAACGTCCGCTACGAGGGCGGCGCCGAAGACGGTCATGGCGGATTTGGTTTGCATATTTTTGGGGATTCAGCCTATAACGGCCCTTCCTGGGGCAGCGGGAATTCATACTTCCTCTGGCTTAACTATGATGAAAATCCCATAAGCCGCGATATTCCCAGGGGACTGAGCGCCCAGGTATACCGAAGTTATTCAAATAGCCGGATGGAACTGGTGCAAAGTGTGGATCTGAATCAGTATGCGGATTATTTGAATGATCTTTCCCAGCCCGTCCCCTTCAAAATTATCGCCAACGGCAACACCGGCGAAGTCCGGGTATACGATCCAACTGATCCCGATACCTATTACTTTTTCAATGTTACCCAAAGGGATGTCCCCTTGAAAGGAAACTGGGTCGCCCTGCGGACCAACGGCATCAAGCTGTCCTTTGCACTGGAGCCCTAAGCTCATTTACCGGCGAAGATGAAGCCGTTCACCACGGTGACGCCCATGTTTTTGGCGGTACGGGTGATAAGCTTCATCTCTATCCGGCATAGCAATACTTGTGAATAGAAAAGATATTTTTGAACGGCGCTGGGAACGGGCACGGACGTGCATGAATGAGGCGGGAATCGACGCCCTGCTGCTGGCGCCTGCGACGGACCTCCGCTACCTCACCGGCTTTAGCGGCCGCCAGTCCGACCGGCTCACCTGTTTTCTGCTCACCGCAGATGAGGCCCTTCTGCTCTACCCGAATTTTGAGAAGGCCGGAATCAATGCTGAACTGGCGGATATGGCGGAATGTAGGGCCCACATTGATGGGGATGATCCATTTGCAATTTTGACTTCATTTATAAAAGATAAGATCGGCCGCAAGGTCGGCGGCCTTATCGCCGTTGATAACCTTATGTGGAGCGGGAACCTCCTTGCCCTGCAGGAACGGCTCCCCAAAAGCCGCTGGTTGGGGGCTTCAACTATTCTCTCCCCCCTGCGGATGCTCAAGGACGATGAAGAATATTCGCTCCTCAAAAAGGCACAGGTTTTGGCAGGCCAGGCCCTGGGCGACCTCTTCAAATGGGGCCTTGAGGGGCGGACCGAAAGGGAAGCGGCAGCGCAGCTTACCGAATTCTGCACCCGGGCCGCCTTGGGCAGAGCCGATTGGGGCCCCATCGTGGCCTCCGGGGCGAACGGCGCAAGCCCCCACCACGGGGCCTCCGATAAAATTATCGCCAAAGGTGACCCCGTGGTGATCGACTTTGGAGGGGTCTATTTTGGCTACCAGGCGGACATGACCCGGACCCCGGTCATCGGCAGGGCAAGCGATGAGTTCAAAGAGATCTATGAAATTGTGCTCCAGGCGAATGAGGCGGCTTTTAGAGCCCCCCGGCCCGGACTCCCCTGCGAGGCGGTGGACGCTGCGGCCCGGACCGTTATTCAGCAGGCGGGGTATGGGGAATTTTTCACCCACCGGCTGGGGCACGGCATCGGCCTGGACATCCACGAGGAACCCTACATGGTGAAGGGCAATGCCCTGCCCATCGCGGCGGGGATGAGCTTTTCCGATGAGCCGGGGATCTACCTGCCGGGTAAATTCGGCGTCAGAATTGAGGATATTCTTTTTATGAAGGACACCGGGGCGGAACGGTTGACGGAGTTTCCCCATGAGCTGAGGGAATTATAGACCTTCTTGGAGCGGAATCTAAAAAGTTTTTTTCTTGACACCCCGTAAAGGGTGTGCCCATAATGACTGATATATCACCTGGTATTTTCAATCCTGGAGGATTTTATGAAACCGAATAAACCGGCAAGCGAAATGACGGCCAAAGAATTAGCGGCATATATCGATCAGTCGGTCCTTAAGCCGGAATTTACCCAGGAGGAGATCAAAAAATATATTAAGGAAGGGATAGAATATGGATGTAAAACGGTATGCATTAACCCTTCCTCGCTGGATATCGCCCGGAAGCTATGCGGCGGCGGCGGTACGGGGATTTGCGTGGTTTGTGATTTTCCCTTTGGGCTGTCAACAACGGCAAGCAGAATAATGCAGGCCGAGGAAATTTGCAAAGAGGGGGATGTTGAAGATCTGGATATTGTTTCAAATTACGGCTGGATAAAAAGCGGTATGTGGAAAGAACTGGAAACCGATTATAGGGCAATAGCGGAAGTGTGTCATAAGTACGGGACATTTCTCAAAGTAATATTTGAAACCGATGCACTTACACTTGATGAGGTTGCAAAGGCAACCGATGCTGCCTGTAATGCCGGAGTTGATTTTGTAAAAACTTCAACGGGCTTTTATACCGGGGGAGTAAATAACGGGGCTACAACAGAAGTCATCCGGGTTATGATGGATGCCGCCAGGGGCCGTTGTAAAATAAAAGGAGCGGGGGGCATCCGGGATCAGGCGCATTTTTTCAAATTGATAGATATGGGTATAGACCGGATGGGAATTGGCTACCGTTCAACGCCGGTGATATTAAAGATATGAAAAAAGATTCCATAATTCTTACCGACAATGATATTTATTATCTTTCCAACAATAAGGATTCGCTGACCAAGACGATCTATGAGCGGCTTATAGCCATGTTTATGAATAATGAACTTGTTCCGGGGCAGATGCTGAACCGGCGGAAACTGGCCAATGAGCTTGGAGTCAGTGTTGCGCCGGTATTGGAGGCCCTGGTCCAGCTGGAGTTGGACGGGTTTATCGAAAGTGTTCCCCGGAAGGGAACCATTGTACGGCCCGTGCGGGAACAGGATGCCTACGAACGGTTTGTGCTGCGGGAAGCCTTTGAATGTACCGCCGCCCGTCTGTATACCGGCGTACCTATCCGGTGGCACAAGGAAGAGCTGCTGGCCTACGCCGAAAAGATCGATAATGAAAAATTACATTCCATTGATCAGGTGGAAGAGGAAATCATCTTTCATGCTTCTCTGGTGAATCTTGCAGGAATTCCCTCACTGACCAGGGAATACCTCAGGGCAACCCGGATTGGAATGTTCTGTATGATAAACCAGATCCATTACCGCGATGGTGCATTCCGGCAGATGCATGGGGAATTGATCGAAAAGCTCACCACCGATGATCCCGATGAGGCTGAAAAGATTGTCCGGGAGCATCTTTGGAGCGGAAAACCGGTGCTTTCCCGGTACCATTTGGTATCGGATCTGACCCGGAAATAATTTTTTATGACTATCAAGATGTCTCCACAAGATTTTTGTAAGTAATGGTTGTGGTAGAAGAACAGGCACACAAAAGTCGGTCAAAAAGCTGTGGAGCAAAAAACCGCCGGTTCATGCGGAAGCAAAA
>BOAV01000149.1 GCA_026002045.1 Spirochaetia bacterium
CCTATCAAGGAGTGAATAATGGGCGCAGATATTGGACTTATCGGGCTTGCGGTCATGGGCGAGAATCTGGTTCTCAACATGGAAAGCAAGGGTTTTCAGGTGGCGGTCTTTAACCGGACCACTTCCAGGGTTGATGATTTTGTAAAAGGCCGGGGGGCGGGTAAGAAGATTATTGGCTGCCACAGCCTTACGGAACTTGCGGGGGCTTTGAGCAAACCCCGGAAGGCTTTTATCATGGTAAAGGCCGGCAGCGCCGTGGACGATACCATTGAGCAGTTGCTGGGTGTCTTTGAAAAGGGAGACATCATTATTGACGGGGGGAATTCCAATTATCAGGATACGATCCGCCGGACCGGTTATGTGGAGTCCAAAGGGCTTCTGTACATCGGCACCGGGGTTTCCGGGGGTGAGGAAGGGGCTCTGACCGGCCCTTCGATTATGCCCGGCGGCTCCCCTGCGGCCTGGTCCCTGGTAAAGCCGGTCTTGCAGGCCATTTCCGCCAAGGTTGAAGGCGGAACACCCTGCTGCGACTGGGTGGGTGAAAACGGCGCGGGCCACTTCGTCAAAATGGTCCACAACGGTATTGAGTACGGGGACATGCAGCTTATCTGCGAGACCTACGACATCATGAAGAACCTGCTGGGCCTTTCTTATGAGGAAATGGGAAATGTCTTTGAGGAATGGAACAAGGGCGAGCTGAACAGCTACCTTATCGAAATTACCCGTGACATCCTTAAATACAAGGATACCGACGGCAAGCCCCTGGCGGAAAAGATCCTGGACACCGCCGGGCAGAAGGGAACCGGCAAGTGGACCGGCATTGCCGCCCTGGACTTCGGCGTACCCCTCACCCTGATCGGCGAAGCGGTGTTCAGCCGCTGCCTTTCTGCGGCAAAAGACGAGCGGGTCCGGGCCTCCAAAGTGTTTTCCGGCCCCAAAGTGACCAAGCCTGCGGACATTAAAGCCTTCCTTAATGATTTACGGAAGGCCCTCTACGCCGCCAAGGTGGTGTCCTACGCCCAGGGCTACCTGCTGATGCGGGAAGCAGCAAAAGAATACAAGTGGAAGCTGAATAACGGCGGCATCGCCCTGATGTGGCGCGGCGGCTGCATCATCCGTTCAACCTTCCTGGGGAAAATCAAGGAAGCCTTTGACAAACAGCCGGACCTGGAAAACTTGCTCCTGGACCCCTTCTTCACTTCGATTATCGAAGACGCCCAGGCTTCCTGGCGGCGGGTCGTGGCTGCGGCGGTGTCCAACGGCATCACCGCCCCCACCCTGAGCGCGTCCCTGGCCTACTTCGACGGCTACCGCAGCGAACGGCTCCCGGCGAACCTCCTCCAGGCACAGCGTGACTACTTCGGCGCCCACACCTACGAGCGGGTGGACAAGGGCCGTGGCGAATTCTTCCATACGAATTGGACCGGACACGGCGGCTCGACCAGCGCTTCAACTTATACTGTTTAATTTTAATTAAGGAGATTAAAGATGGCTAACTTGACAATTCCCGCTGCGGCGGGAGCAACCCACGATTTACTCGCTTTGGGAGCCTTGGTGACCAGGCTCGATCCCGGTATTATCCCCTTTAAAGAGGCGGATACCTATTCCCTCCATGTTTCCGGGGGTGAATACAATGTAGCCACCAACCTGTCCACCTGTTTTGGGCAGCGGACCGCTATCGCATCCGCCATGGTGGATTACCCCATCGGCAAACGTATCGAATACGCGGTGCAGAAGGCGGGTGTAACCCCCTACTACAAGCGTTTTGAACACGACGGTGTCCGGGGCCCCAATATGGCCATCGTGTGGAGCGACCGCGGTCAGGGGGTGCGCGCGCCGGTGGTGTTCTACAACCGGGCAAATGAGGCCGCCCAGCAGCTTAAGGCCGGCAGTTTTGACTGGGACAAGATTTTTTCCAAGGGGATTCGCTGGTTTCACTCCGGCGGTATCTTCTCGGCCCTGTCCCTGACCACTGCCGATCTGGTTATCGAGGCCATGCAGGCCGCAAAAAAAGCCGGGGCTGTGGTTTCCTTCGACCTTAACTACCGGGCCAAACTCTGGGCCATCGCCGCGGCGGAGCAGGGGATGACTGCGGCTCAGGCCAGCGAGGGGGCCGCCAAGACCCTCCGCAAGATCGTCAGTTATGTGGATGTGCTGGTGGGTAATGAGGAGGATCTCCAGAAGGGTCTGGGTCTTAAAGGCCAGGACGTGGAATCCAAGGGCAAGCTGGACCCCTCCAGTTTCTTCGGCATGATTGAAAGCGTGACCAAGGACTTCCCCAATATAAAGGCAGTGGCCACCACCCTTCGGGAGGTCCACTCCACCAACCGCCATTCCTGGTCTGCGGTGCTCTGGTTGGACGGCAAGAGCTATCAGGCTCCCACTGCGGAGCTGGATGTCTACGACCGTGTCGGCGGCGGCGACGGCTTTGCGGCGGGGCTTTTCTACGGCCTCCTCTCGGGCAAATCCCCGGAAGATAGTCTGCGGCTGGGCTGGGCCCACGGCGCACTGCTTACCACCACCCCCGGGGACACCTCCATGGTAAGCCTGGATCAGGTGGAAGCCTTTGCCAAGGGCGGGTCCGCACGGATTCAGCGGTAAGATTACGAAATTAGTTTGCGCCGGTAAAACGGCGCAAACTTGTTAAAGTCGTAGTGCCTCATTTTTTTATGAGGCGTTTGGGGACTTGACTACCATACAAGTATATTAGTATACTTATCTTATGAAAATGATTATGCGCTGGTTCGGAACCGGCTACGATTCGGTCACCTTAAAACAGATCCGGCAGGTACCGGGAGTTAGGGGGGTTGCCGCTACCCTCTACGGAAAACGGCCCGGTGAGGTTTGGGAAAAAGAGGCGATTCTGGCCATGAAGCGGGAAGTGGAAGACGCGGGCCTCAGCATCGCTGCGATTGAAAGCGTCAATATCCACGATACCATCAAGACCGGTGCGCCGGAACGGGACAGGTATATTGACAACTATATCACCACCCTTGAGCGCCTGGGCGAAGCGGGGCTGAATCTGGTCTGCTATAACTTTATGACCATCTTCGACTGGACCCGCTCTGACTTGGCGAAGCTCCGGGAGGACGGCGCCACGGCCATGAGCTACGATCAGAAGATCATCGACAAAATCGATCCCGATGATATGAGTACCGCCATGAACGCCCAGTCCAATGGCTACGCTCTTGCGGGGTGGGAACCGGAACGGCTGGGTCATTTAAAGGAACTTTTTGCCCTTTATCAGGATATTGATGAGGAAAAACTTTTCGCCAACCTGAAATATTTTCTTGAGCGGATCATGCCGGTGTGCGGAAAATACAACATCAAAATGGCGATGCACCCCGATGATCCCTCATGGTCGGTTTTCGGCCTGCCCCGGATACAGACCCGCAAGGAACAGCTCCTGCGGCTGGTCAAACTGGTGGATCATCCCTGCAACGGCATTACCCTTTGCACGGGGAGCCTGGGCACCAACCCAAAGAACGACATCCCCGATATTATCCTGGCGCTGAAAGGGCATATTCACTTTGCCCACATACGGAATCTGCGGCACAACGGCCCCGGTGATTTTGAAGAATGCGCCCACCTGAGTGCGGACGGATCACTGGATATGTACGCCCTTATTAAGGCCCTGTACGACATCGGTTTTGACGGTCCCATCCGCCCGGATCACGGCAGGGCGATTTGGGATGAAGTCTCCATGCCCGGCTACGGCCTGTATGACCGCGCCTTGGGAGCGACCTACCTTAACGGGCTTTGGGAAGCGGTGGAGAAAAATTCCCGGTAAACAAATGAAAGGTGGAAATATTGTAGGGTAAGGGTGATTTTATTACAAAAATTTCTTTATTATCTCCGTTTTCCGCACAGCAATACCGGCAATAATTTCTTGAGATTTCCGAATTTTTGATTCTGATATTTCAATCTTTGAAACAATTTTTTTCTGTTCGACAAGCGGCGGAAGGGGAATTTCAATATTTCGATAAAAAGTTTCAGGAACCCGCCTGTGTCCGCTTGCCCCGGTCATAACAAGAGCTGCTTCTTTTCGTACAAATTCGCGGTTTAACAGTGCAAACATAAACTGATTAAGAATTAGTTTTTCGTTTACACGAAATACATGAAACTCAGAGCTGCCAAACCCGATGCCATTTGTTAAACCTGTAGCTATGGCGCATTTACCGTTTTCCATGCATGGTGTAATTTTGGCGATAATGATATCACCTTCCTTAAAATAACGATAGCTACCTGTATTTACTTCACGCAGAGCACGATTTTCTTTATGAGAGATATAACCATTCTCGCTGACAGATGCCATTTCCACGAAAGAAACAAGCATAGCGCCA
>BOAV01000150.1 GCA_026002045.1 Spirochaetia bacterium
TTTTCGAGCATTTTCTATGAGTTCTTGTATGTCTATCTTTTGCTTGTTAATTCCCCTTTCCCTTCCCTCGTTTTAGTATACCCTATGCGCTTGATCTTTGTGAAGTGGTTTATGGCTGAATGGTTACTATAAAAAAATTGCTAAAAAATATTGACAAATACGATATTATATCGTATCATATATCATATGAAGGTAACAGCAATATTGGCGGATGATTTGGTAAATAATGTTAGGGAATATACCCACGGCTCAACGGTCACCGAGGCAATAACTATTGCTTTAAAGGATTGGGTTGACATGTATCATATTAAAGAACTTAATCAAAAAATCTCAACAGAACCTATTATCATAAATTCTGGAAATAAAATTCGCGAAATAAATAGGAAATCATGATACTCAACCGGAGGTTCCCCTCTTGATAATACTTGATACGTCAGTATGGATTGAATTTTTAAGGAAAAATGAAAAATATTTTGATTTTATTTCTCAAATGCTGACTAAAATGGATATAATGGCGGTAGAAGTTGTTTTTGGCGAATTATTACAGGGGGTTAAAAACAAAAGAGAGGAGGAAATTATATTAGATTACTGGAAACATTTGCCAAAAATAGACAACGATACGGAAATAATAATATCGGCTGGAATATATTCCCATAAAAATAAATTAATAGATAAAGGTGTTGGATTAATAGATTCAATAATAATAATGCATGGAATAAAAACTGATTCAAAAATATGGACATTAGATACAAATTTTTTTAAGGCAATTCCGCCTGAATTAGTATATACCGCCAATATATAAAGTACGGCCACTTCGCATAACATACGGTTTGCGGTTCGTCGCTACGCTCCTTCCCACGGCTCACTCCACCCACATTTTGGATCAAAAACCGTAGAACTGATCGGAAGAAGGGGCAGCGTTGAGCCGGTCGTTTCCCATTATCACGCCGTCCCTTTGCGCGCCGCCGCTTTCGGTAAAAAAGCCCTTCAATATTTTCCGGTCAGAAAAGCCGTTTCGCAGGTAGATTTGCCGGGCGCCCTTCCAGTCTTCGTTGATCAGCAAAATGCCCTTTGTCACCTGCGGAAAATTTTTCTTAACATGGCCGATTAAACCCCTCAGCAGAAAATCCCCATAGCCCCTGTGCCTGAATTGGGGAAGTACGGCGATTGAAGAAATATACAGTTCTTCCCCATCGAGGGCCAGTGCGCCCTTGATGGAGTGGCCCAGGGCAAAGTCATTCGCGGAAATTTCCACACGGCAGGGCCGGATTTCCGATGAGGCTGCCCCGGCGAATTCACCATCCGCCTTAAGGATCATGAAGCCCTGTGGAAAACACCCTATTCTTTCCCGGTAGGTCTCTGCGGATTCCCGGGTGTATTCGTTGAAACAGAGCCTTTCCAGGTCCATGATATGGTCAATGTCTTTGGGGACGGCTTCGCGTAAAGTGGTCATAATTGTTTTATTCATCCACAAACACCGCATCCCCCAGGGCCCGCGCAAAAGCGCTCATATCTTTCCGTGAGGAAGAAGCCACAGGAATACTGCGCTGTAACACCGTGATTCCCCGGCCGCCATCGTAGAGTTCGCAGCGGATGTTCCAGCCGGTTTGCTCCCGGCCCTGTACGGTCAGAGTCAAAGTAAAACGAGCTGTGGTTTTCCGAATGGCATAAAGCCCGGCTTTTTTCAACATACGTGACAGACGATTTTCGATTCCCCCGGACCAACCCGCGCCTTCTTCGCCCTGAAACATAAACTGCAGTTGTACCGGCAGACTAAAACCTTCCTGACGCAGGGCACCCCGATTAAGGGCAAAAAGCTTTTCTACCGCATCTTGATGCGCCGCATCCTGGCGTAACACACCTTTGCTGCGATGGGCCAGTTCGGTATATGCTTCACCGATTGTGTCCCGTTCCCAGATGGGGTCAAAATTTTCCAGGGCCCTTTGGGTAAGGGTCTGTTTTTTCAGGAGCTTCCCTTCCTCAAAATCGTAAAAGGACTCCGCTTCGGGAATAATGGATGTCTCGAATTCCCGGGCCTGACGGAGGTAGGTCAAAGCCCGGCGGGGATAGGGTTCAAATGCCTGGTGATACTGCTCCAGGGCGTCCAGGTGCATTCCGCCGTAAGAATCCGCGGAAAGGAGGCTGTACTTCTGAAAGAGCTTTTTATTGACCGCCGTTTTAACAGTCCAGGAAAGCCGCCGGAAAACGCTGCTGATTTTTTCGCCGAAACCGGACCTGGGGATAAACCTTTCAGCATTTTTAAGGCCCCTGTATGTCTTGTAAAGAATTTCGTGGATGTCCCGGCGGTAGCGCACCGGGTCGGTGCCGTAATTCAACATCCATGAAAGATCCCCCGCTTTGAGGCAATCCTCGGCGTAAAGCCGGGCCTCCTCCAGCCGGCCCGTCACCTGATAGGCCTGGGCCAAATTCAGTTTGGAGAGGGGGGTTTTGTCGATTTCGTAAGCCGCCTCGTAATCCGCAAGGGTCCGCTTAAAATCAAGCTGACGCAGATACATTTCTCCGCGGGCAAGCCGACCCGATGCGCGGTTCTGGGTGTTGAGGGATGCGTTGGTCCGCTCAAACGCAAGGGCAAAATGGTAAAACCGGTTTTCAAGAATAGACAGGTTGTAATGGGCCACCGCCGCAAAGGGCCGGTCATGGCGGACTTCCCCATCGGTAATCGCCGCCAGATACCATTTCTTGCTCTCATCATAACGGAACATATCCGCATTGATCGTTCCCAGGGCCATGGCATAAGCCGAAGGGTCACCAAGCCGTTCCGTAGCATCACTGAGGAGCCGTTCCCCATCGTTCTGGCGGTGAACCTTGTAGTACATCCAGCCCAGGTCACCGATGGCGTCCCAGTTGTCAGGCTCAATGCTCAGAAGCCGCTCAAGGTAATCCACAGAAACAGTATCCCTGTTGAGGTAGCCCGCCGTCCGGGAAAGCCGGTAGAGAATTTCCGGGTCCCAGGGCTCTATCTTTTCCGCCCTGCGGAATTCATCCCAGGCCAGGCCGTAAAGTCCCCGGAAATAATACAGGCTGCCCAAAGCCCAGGGAAAACTGATATCATCGGGATATAATTTAATCCCCTGATTGTACAACTCAATGGCCCGTTCCCAAAATTCGGCGTCCTCCGCATCCAGGGCGAGGTTGAACAGGGCCGAGGCCCCGGCGTCCGCCCCGGACTCCTGCGCATTAACACTGTCTCCGGCAAAAGAGAGAAGCAGTGCAATAATGATGATGAGACCGCCGTTATAACGGACAGGTTTGACAGACAACATCATTGCTAATGGCGGAAGAACCCATGCGAGGAAACGGCGGCCCGCAGAAACCCGCTGCCGGTAGATCACAGTAAAGCTGCGATATTCTTCATCCAAAAGCTTGAAAGCATCCGGTGAATAGTCTTGAGCAAATCGCGCGGCGGACATTCCCTGATATAATGTATAGACGGAAGCGAAAACCTTATCCGTCTTTTGCGCCCATTCGGCCTCACTTTCAAGTGAGTTCCGCCGGTAACCGGCAAGGGCCAGCCGCCGCTTAATGTGGGCCCAGAGCCGCACTGCTTTTTTTCGGGGATTACGGCTGAGGTGAAAAACAAAAAGATGCCCGCAGCGGATCAGCAGCCAGATAATGCCGATGACAAACAGCAGCAGGGGCCACCAGTTTCTGCGGAGGAAACGCTGAATGGAATTTGCCAGGGATTTAAAATTTGATGCGGCGGCGGTTTCTTCTATCCCCTCTTTGGGGTTAAGCCGGGAATGATTTTCCAGAATTTCCTTCATGAGCCGTTCAAAAAGTTCCGGGGGCACGCCGGAGGAAAAACGGAAGTCCTCATCCTCCGCAAGATTTTCCGTGGTGGGGTCGTATTCGATCCAGCCGTAACCGGGATAAAAAACTTCCACCCAGGCGTGGGCCATGTCGGAACGCACCGGGTAATAGTCAAAGGCGCTGGTTTCGGGATCGATAAAAAAGCCCGCGCTTACCCGTGCGGGAATTCCCATGGAGCGGAGGAGCAGGGTAAAAGCAAATGCGTAGTAGGAACAGTAACCCCTTTTCGTGTTGTATAAAAAATGCGCAAGCTGATCCCCGTCCGGGGCGATTCCCGGTTTCAGGCTATATCGGTAATCCCCGTATTTGAGCCATTCGTAGATGCTTTGAATTATATCCCAGTACTGATTATAACCGGCGCTGATTTCTTCCGCATAGGCCTTGAGCCGCTGATCATCGCCGTATTCGGTATAGATCCGGTACTCTTCGGGACTCAAACCCAAACTGTCCGCCGAGGGCGGCCCATCC
>BOAV01000151.1 GCA_026002045.1 Spirochaetia bacterium
CCCGCCATAATATCTTCCGCCTGCTTCCCGTTTTTCTGCTCCGTAATAATGGTGCTGTTCATGAACACCGTGCAGCGGCTTCCCAGTTTCGCGGGATTTTTCGCGTTAAAGGCGGCGTCCGCGATTTTGTTCACCGGAATATTGAGATTGGAGGCGAAATTCTCAAGGAAGGAACCGCAGCCCGATGAGCAGGCTTCGTTAAGGGTGATGTTGGTAACAATGCCGCCGGCTATGGAAATAGCCTTCATATCCTGACCGCCTATGTCCAGGATAAAGGTAACCCCATCCATGTACTTCCGGGCCGCCTCCGCATGGGCCACGGTTTCCACGGTGTGGTAGTCCGCACCGAATGCCTTGTCGAAAAGCAGCTCCCCGTAACCGGTGGTGCCCAGGGCGATTATTTCCAGGGTCACACCCAGGGCATCGTACTTCTTTTTCATATCCAGCAGGGCCTTCTTGATAACCCGCAGGGGCTCGCCCTTATTGTTGGCATAAAAACTGTCCACCACATTTTCGTTTTCATCGATGAGCACAAATTTCGAAGTGGTGGAACCCGCATCGATTCCCAGATACACCCGCAGGGTATCGCCCCTTTGCGCCTTGGGCTGGGGAGCGGGGGGGAGTTTATGCCGTTCCTCAAAAACGACGCGTTCCTCCGCGGATTCAAAATACCGGAATTTTTTTACCGGGATAAGGGCGGCGCTGATATTTTCACGGTAATTGGCAAGGGCGATAAGGGCCTTCTCCGGCCGGAATACCGGGGAAACTAAATTCTCCCCTGGGGAATCGGCAAACATCTCGTCCAGGGACAGGGCGGCGCCGTAGGCGATCAGGGTTTCCGGGCTTTCCGGCCGGATAATGTCCGATTCCTTAAGGCCCAGCCTTTCGGCGAAGACCCGGATTATGGTGGGATTAAAGGTCAGGGGCCCGCCTTCAAAGATGATGGGCGGCTTGAGTTCAAGGCCCTGGGCAAGGCCGCCTATGGTCTGCTTCACGATGGCGTGAAAGGCGGACAGGGCAATATCCTCCGGCCGGCCGCCCTGATTCAGCAGGGGCTGGATATCGGTTTTGGCGAACACCCCGCAGCGGCCGGAGATATAGTAGACCGCGGTGCCCCTGGCCGCCAACTCTTCAAATTCCTCCACCGGGACCCGCAGGAGGGATGCCACTTCGTCGATAAAAGCCCCGGTTCCCCCGGCGCAGCTCCCGTTCATCCGCATATCCGAGGCGACAAGCCGTTTTAAAGCCTCATCATAATAGAAGAAAACCACCTTGGCGTCCTGGCCGCCCAATTCTATGGCAACCCTCGCCTGGGGATAGAAGATACGTACCGCGATGGCGTTTGCCACCACTTCCTGGATGTAGTGGGCGTGTATGGCCTCCGCTATGGGCTTGCCCCCGGAACCGCAGACCGCAGCCTTAAACCCGGAGCCGGGGAAAAGGGAGAAAACTTCGGCTAAAAGGGTATGTACCGTCTCGGACTGATATGCATTATGCCGCTGATACCGGGAAAAGAGAATTTTTTTGCCTACACTCTCCATAACAACCACTTTTACCGTGGTGGAGCCCACGTCTATTCCCAGACGCAGGGATGAATGACCTCGTTCCATACTTAGACATAATTGTAATAATTGTCATAAGAATATGCAAGGGCCGGGTGGAAAACAAGTACGGGATGCTTGCCAGGAGAATTTCGGCCTGTTTGGTTTTTTGATGATATAGCAACTATCAGAGATACTCCGCAGGATGCGTTGTTTTACCGCGCCGGATTCGCCGGTAAACCAGCTTGAGGGTCCCCTAATACCCCCGGATTTTCTTTCCAAAGAGCATGTTCTGGTAACAGCGGAGGCAGCCGGGGAACATCCCCCCTTTGCAGGAATGGATGGTTTTGCGAAAATGATTGGCCCGTTCCCCGTTGTAAATATCGGTAAAGGATTGCCGGCGGATATTCCCCAGAATGTAATCGGGGTAATCGGCGCAGAAATGGACATCCCCGTTGTAGTTGATGTTGGTCTGACACCAGGGGACAATGCAGTGATTACGGACCGGGGTTTCAAGGTAGTTATAGTAGGTATGGATTTTTTGGGTATTGAGCACCGGCACGGTCAGCATGGGGTGGCCGTAATCTTTCCCGTGAATGTCCTTTAATATGAGGCTGAGTTTTTCCGCGTCAATGCCCTGGTTATAGCCGGTATTATACCCCTCAAGACAGTCGATATCGGTATCAAATTTTTCCTTCATTAATTTATGCTGGGCAGCGACGATGTGGTCATTGGTGTAGGTTCCCAGATTGAGGATATGGAGATCCAGATTGAATTCCCGGCTGGCCTCGGCAAGTTTATCCAGATCCGTGTAATTCATGTTGGTAACCGTTGTTACCACCCCCAGGAAGGGTTCATGTTGTTTCTGCTTTTCCTTTTCCCGGTTGAGTGCCCTGAACCCCGCAACCACCCTGTCGTAGGATCCCTTGCCCCGCATGGCGTCGTTGGTATCCCGGAAACCGTCCAGGGACACAAAGATGGAGCTCCACTTGTCCCGCACGATGTCCTCGGCGTACTTTTCTATCAGGGTGCCGCTGGTGTTGACGCTGACGAAGAGCCCCTTCTGCACCATGTACCGGACCAGCGGGACAATGTCGGGATAGAGGAAGGGTTCCCCGCCCCAGAGATAGATGATGGGCCGCTGGGGGGCGATCTCGTCCACCAGCCGCTTGTAATCATCCAGGCTCAGGATTTTTTTTGACTCTTCGGCGGCGACGTGCTTCATCACTCCCTTTATCCCGTACTGGCCGCACATGACGCAGTGCAGATTGCAGCTGGGGGTGAGCTTCATGTATACCAGGGAAAGGTTTTTCATATGATCATAGTTATAGTTTCGCCTGGGCGACACCCACGCCTTACCCATTTTGACAAATCCGTAGAACATCTTTGCTGAAAGGGTTAGTCTTTTTTTTAAAAGAACAGATACCACCGTAAAATTTTGTTTCATTTTTAATTCCTTAGAAAATACAGCTATGGTATAATATCAAATTTAGAAAAGTAGTACAAGTGGTATTGAGAAGAGAGGATTCGGCCTGTTAAGATTTTAATGTATTCTCTGCATCCACCAGCATATTTCCCGATGACATCGCTTTAAGTATGCGCCGTTTTACTGCGCCGGAGTTGCCGGTAAATTCGGCGATCCCTTTGCGCAGGTCCCGGCGTTTGGAGTTGATCCCGTAGGGGCAGGTGCAGGCTGCCTTGAGGATGTCCTGCTCAGCGGCGCAGGCGATGATCTGCTGCTCCTCCGTGTATGCCAATGGGCGGATAAGGCTGACCGGATATTTGCGGTAGGAAAGAAGCACCGGCATGGTGGAAAGTTCACCCTTATTTGTCATGTTCATAAAAAAAGTTTCGATGATGTCATCAAGATGATGTCCCAATGCGATCTTATTGAAATTATTTTCCACCGCGTATTTTAGTAATTCTGTGCGCCGCTGGGTGGAGCACCAGTAACAGTTCATCTTTTCCCCTTCCTTGAGCCGCCCAATGATGGGCACAAAAAGATCCGTAAAGGGAATATCCCATTCGTCTAAACGTTTTGATAAAATTGATTTTTTGCAGCAGGAACAGAAATCACTTGAAATATGAATCGCCGTGAGGCGGTAATTTTTCTGTAATGCCGGGCGCAGATTCGCCAGGGCCCATGCAAGAACGGTTGAATCTTTTCCCCCGGATGCGGCGATAAGGATGCGGTCCCCATCATTAATTAAGTTCCGTTCTAAAATTGCTTTTGCGGTAAGTTTTCGCACAATTTCTGATGCCCCGGCGCGGCGGAGGAAACGGTTAGCCATGGGCGCTTTCTTCGTACACATCCCGGATCACGAGGCTTGCCAGGATCATCCCCGCAGTGGCGGTGACCGTGACCGCGCTGCCGTTGATCACCTTTTTGGAACTGCACCATTCCACGGGGGCCTTGGGATCGTCCCTGTTGCGTGCGGGACACAGGCACTGCGCGGAACCGCAGGCCGCGCCGATTTCGGTGTGCAGGGGGAGCTGCTCATCGCTGTAGATCACGGTGAAGTGTGATTTAAAGCCCCGTTTGCGCAGGCCCTGCCGCACGAGCCGCGCCAGGGGGCAGCCGTCGGTTTTCCAGATGTCGGCGGTTTTAAGCCGGGTGGGGTCAAGCTTTTGGGCCATCCCCATGCAGGAAAAAATTTTCGTCCCCGCCTCCTGAGTGATCCCGATCAGATCGAG
>BOAV01000152.1 GCA_026002045.1 Spirochaetia bacterium
AGCAGATGCATCTGGTTGATACCCACATAGGGCTCATCATTGCATATGTGGCCTTTAATCTGCCTTTTTCAATATGGCTTACCTGTGGATATTTCAGGGATATTCCCATGGAGATGATCCAGGCTGCGCAAATAGACGGGGCAAGTCATTTTCGTATTCTTATGACCATCGTGCTGCCCCTGGCGGCGCCGGGGCTCTCCGCCATGGCTTCCCTTGTTTTTTTTGCCGCCTGGAATGATTATCTTATGGCTTCAACCATTACGCGGGCGGCGACCCGCACCCTTCCGATTATTATCAGTTCCTATATTTCAGAACAGGAGATGATCTGGAATGAGCTGGCGGCGGTTGCGACCGTTATTTCGATCCCCTCAATTCTGGTTACGGTCTTCTTTCAGAAATACCTGGTCCAGGGTCTTACCTATGGAGCGGTGAAAGGGTAGGGGAGTATGTAATTGCACACCTAAATACGCGGTAGTGTATTTATATTTTGTTTTTATAGCAAGGAGAAGGATATGGCAGATTATAGTTTCCGTGGTCTGGAAATAAACAGTGAAGGTATGTGGTCAATTACCCACATCAAGACCGCACTTAACTTTATGGAAAAGTACGGCTTAAACGGGCTGGTCATTCATGAAAATGCAATCATTGATTCTCTTACATGGCCGGAAGAAGTGTATTCCACCATGGAAATGCTCCGTAAAAGACCGGTGCCCATGATTAAAATTAATGCCAACCGTATTTATTTTAATCTGATTACCCGTTTGGCAAGGGAAAAGAATATTGACTTTTTTTTGGAAGCAAAAGAAATATCCTTTCCGGATCAATTACTTGAAATGAAGCCCGGCCTACAGAATACTGATGGTTCAATATGTCCTACCAATCCTTTCTGGGTTACCATGCTGGAATCAAAGGTCCGGGAATTGCTGCACTGGTGTCCGGACCTTGCGGGTATTATTGTAAGCCTTGGCACCCATGAAAGCCGGATTTCCCTTGCAAGAAATACCTGTACCTGTGATCGCTGCAAAAAAACGGATCCTACGGATTGGTATGAGACGCTGATCCGTGCCATGTACAAACCCCTTTCTGAACATGGAAAGAAACTTATTGTGCGTGATTTTTCCTATACCGCCTATCACCAGGACTGCCAAATTGAAGCTGCGTCCCGGGTTTCAAAGGATATTATCATTTCGCTCAAGACCACTGCACACGATTTCTATATTCCCTATCCTACCAACAGCCGTATCGGCCATACCCACGGGCATGATCAATGGATTGAGTATGATGTATGGGGCCAGTTCTATGGTGATGCGATCTACCCCGCAAGCATGGCGGAGGATCTTCAGCTCCGTATGCGGGAATGCAAGGACAAGGGGGTATCGGGAATTTATTGCCGTACGGACTGGGAAGCCATAAAAGGACTTACCATATTTAACAGTCCAAACCTGCTCAATATGATCGCCGTAGCAATGCTGGGAAAGGATCTTGCCACGGATTTGGACGCAATTTATAAATCATGGGCGGATAACGGCATCCTATCACCCCTGATTGACGGATGGCAGCCACAGACTCCTTCCGTGCCATCTTCTCCGGACGCCTGGAAGAAACTGCGAGATTTTATGCGGTATTCATGGCAGGTAATGCATAAAACCCATTATTGCCGGGATCATAATTATATTGAAAACGGACAGGTTCCGGATCATCTGGAAAAAGAATTTGAATGGATGATTGGTATCCATGGACAGGATGACTGGACCCCCGGATCTTCCAGGGTGCTTGACCGCACTGACGAAAACCTTGCGGCCATTTTTGAGGAAAAAGATTGGGCTCTGCGGGAGGTTAAAAAACTTCCAAAGATTCTTGATGTCGAAAGCCTCGGGTTGCCGAAATCCATGGAAGGGGATTTAAAAATTATCCTGCGGCTCTATGAACATTTTGTGTATATGGCAAAAATTACCACATCCACCGTATTCCTCGCGCAAAAAGCCCTGGAAACCCGGGATAAGGCGGATATAAAGAAGGCCTTGGATACGCTGCCGGAACTCTATTCCTATACACAGGTGGTTGAAAAAGAATTTGAAGGGACAAGTTATCCGCACTATGTCTACGGTCATTTGGAGCCCTCACGGATGGTAACACTGGCGGAACATGTTAAAGAAAAGCTGGCGGAAATAAAATAAATGGCCGATTATACCTTTCGCGGTGTGGAAATTCATACAGAAGCCATGTGGTCACTTGCCCATATGGAAAATGTTTTGAACTTCATGGAAAAGTACGGCATGAACGGTTTAATTTTCCACGAAAATGGTATTATTGACGCACTGACCTGGCCCGAAACGGTTTACTCCACTATGGAGATGCTCCGCAGAAGACCGGTGCCAATGGCAAAAATAAACGCCGCCCGGATTTACATCAATATGATTATCCGCTATGCGAAAGAAAAAAACATTGACCTGTTTCTGGAAGCAAAGGAACTGTCTTTTCCGGATTCACTTATCGAACTGAAGGGGGATCTGCAAAACCCGGATGGTACGGTCTGTCCCACAAATCCTTACTGGTTTTTCCTGATGGAATCCCGAATCCGTGAGCTGCTGCATTACTGTCCCGGTCTTGGGGGAATTATCGTAAGTCTGGGAACCCATGAAAGCCGGATATCCTTGGCCCGGAATTCCTGTTCCTGTGATCGCTGTAAAAATACGGATGCGGTGGATTGGTATGAAAACCTGATTCGCGCCATGTATAAACCCCTTTCAGAAGCGGGCAAAAAATTGGTTATCCGTGATTTTTCCTATACCGCCTATCATCAGGATTGCCTTATTCAGGCTTCTGCTAAAGTTTCCACCGATATTATCGTATCCCTAAAAACGACGGCCCATGATTTTTATATTCCCTATCCAACCAACAGCCGGATTGGTCATACCCACGGGCTTGAGCAGTGGATCGAATATGATGTATGGGGTCAGTTTTACGGAGATTCAATTTACCCGGCGAGTATTGTGGAAGATCTCCGGGCCAGGCTGCGGGAATGCCGGGAAAAGGGGGTGTCCGGCGCCTATTTTCGCACGGATTGGGAGGTGATGAACGGCATAACCGTATTTAACAGTCCCAATCTGCTCAACCTGATTGGAGCGGCAATACTCACCGGGGATCTTAACGCCGATTTGGATACAATATATCGTTCATGGGCGGAAAATGGAATACCGACCTGTTTGTTAGATGGAACCTATGGACCAGTCTCTTCTTCGCCATTCTCGCTTACGGCATGGAAAAAATTACGGGATTTTATGCGCCGATCCTGGGACATTATGCGTAAGACCCATTACTGCCGGGATCATAATTTTATTGAAAATGGACAGGTTCCTGATCATCTGGAAAAAGCCTTTGAATGGATGATTGATATTCATGGACAGGATGACTGGTCTCCGGGCGCTTCCCGGGTACTGGATCGTACCGAAGAAAATATCCGGGAAATATTTGCCGAGAAGGAATGGGCGGAACAGGAACTTGACCAGGCTCAAAAGGAACTGAATATACCCAGCCTTGGCCTTTCGGAACGCCTTGCCGGGGATATGGAAATAATTCTCAGGCTTTATAAACACTTTGTACATATGGCAAAAATTGCAACCATTTCGGTATTTCTCGCCCAAAAGGCCATTGAAACAGAGGATCCCGATGATATGCAAAAGGCCCTGGATACCCTGCCTCCTCTGCGGGACTACGCCGGTGTTGTGGAAAAGGAGCTGGGGCATACCCATTATCCCCATTACATTTATGCTCATCTTGAACCTTCCCGGCTGCTCACTCTGGCGGAAGACATTGATAGGAGATTAAAACATGGAAAGACTTGATCTGAATACCGATTGGCGTGTGCATGAAGCGCCCTTATCCTGGAAAACAGAGGATTTGGATCGGGTACTGGCATTACAGGATGGGTGGATGAACTGTTCAATCCCCTGTGATGTGCAGATGCCACTTTTGGAAAACAAGATAATCCGCGATCCCGTATTGGCCGATTATTCAAAAGAAAATACCTGGATCGATCAGCGGTCCTGGTGGTTTGTCCGTACTTTTAATGGCGGTGATTTAGACTCTGACGCCGGGATCGTGGAACTGACCATTGAATCAATAGATACTTCTGC
>BOAV01000153.1 GCA_026002045.1 Spirochaetia bacterium
TACCCATTTCTACGCCAATTCCTTTAAACTGATAAGCCTGGTGATTGTGTTCGCGGTGATTGCATGCAGCCTTTCAGCCTTTGGTTTTGCCCGCCTGAAATTCCCCCTGAAAAAATTATGGTTTTCCATTCTGATAATGACACTTATGCTGCCGGGGCAGGTGGTGATCGTTCCCCAGTACATCCTGTATAACAGATTCGGCTGGGTAAATTCCTACCTCCCCTTCTGGATTCCCCACCTTCTGGCGGCGGGAAACGGCAGCGCGTTCTTTATCTATTTGATGGTGCAGTTTATCCGGGGCATTCCCAGTGAACTGGATGAATCGGCAAAGATCGACGGCTGTAACTGGTTTAATATCTACTTGAAGATAATCATGCCCCTGTGCCGTTCCGCCCTGGTGTCGGTGGTTATTTTTGCCTTTCTCTGGAACTGGGATGATTTCTTCGGCCATTTGCTTTATGTCAATTCCCTCGGCAAATTTACCGTAGGACTTGCCCTTCGCATGTTTGTGGATAGTGAATCCGCCGCGCCCTGGGGCCAGCTTCTTGCCATGTCCCTGGTGTCCATTCTGCCGGCGACAATTCTTTTCTTCAGCGCACAGAAACAGTTTGTTGAAGGTATTTCAACCGGCGCGCTGAAGGGCTGATTAAGGAGTCTTGATGATAGGAGTTGCCCTTGTCGGAACAGGCGGCGTTTTTGAGCTGCACGAAAAAGCAATATCCCGGATAAAGGATGTTGAAATAAGCGCCGTGGTAAGCCGCGAAAAGGCACGGGCGGAGAGTATCGCTGCCCGCATAGGCGGTAATTGCCGGGGCTTTGGTTCCCTCACAGAAGCGCTGCCCTGCTGTGACGCCGTCACCCTCTGTACGCCCCCTGCCGCGCATCGCAGTGATACTGTTGAGGCCCTTAAGGCCGGAAAAGCGGTGCTGGTGGAAAAGCCCATAGCCCAAACCATGGCCGACGCCATAGACATGGTTGAGACTGCGGAAAAGACCGGCGGCATCCTTATGACGGGCTTCAACAATTGTTTCCGTGGGGGCTTCAAATTCCTCCATGATTTTATACAGGACGGATCCCTCGGCACAATGAACAGTTTTTTTATCCACCGGCAAAGCGGGAGTATGGTTAAAGAAGGGGTTTCCAATTGGCGCAACAGTAATACTGCGGTCTGCGGCCACTCAATAGAATCCCTCTCCCACGACATTTCCGTTTTACGTTACTGCGCGGGGGATGTTAAGGCGGTCAAAGCATATACCCTAAACACCCTGCCCTATGCCCCCTCTTATGACAATACCGCCGTTGTTGCCATGCAGCTTGCCTCGGGGGCCGTTGCAAGTCTTTATTCCGATTGGAATTCGCCCCTTGGATATAATTGGCGGGGGGCTTCCGGTTCCAAAGGCGCCATAATGCTTTCCGGTCAGGGAAATTGGGAAATCAAAGAGGCCCGAATCAGAACCACCGACATGGAGCATGATGAGATCCGCATCTTAAACGATAATCTGGATGTAACATGTTATGTCCGTGAATACGAAGAATTTATATCCGCAATACAATCGGGCAAAACTCCTTCTCAAAGCGGCCGGGACGGCCTGAAAACCCTGGCGGTTTCGCTGGCCATTCTCGAAAGCCAGGCAACGGGAAAGGAAATAGCGGTTTAGGACGGCTCAGCAAATTATTTTGCCCCATTTACAATGCGCCCCCGCCAAGGACGGCGGGGGCGTTGATGGTTACAGGCACCTTTGCGTTACCACGTAATTAGTCCGGCTCGTCGGGAATGATAACCTCATAGAAGGTCGCTTGAGGGCCGTTCACCGGATTACCGTTTTCGTGCCACAACTTGAAACGCCGGACGGGAAGGCGCTTAAAGGATAGGGAATAACTCGCCCCCATTCCGTTATGCGTGTAATCGGCGTCAACGGGTTGATAGAACTTTGAAGGATTGTCCAGGTCTTGCAGGGTTATCCTGTTCAGCGTGTCCCAATCCCAGCCATAGGAACCGTTGCTAAAATCCCCTTCCGCCCTCCGCGCAAAGTAGATTACCGTGAAGTCTTCCGTGTATACCATTTGCGCAATAAAGGTGTTGATGGGTTTCCCCATTGATGAAGCCTGGGGCCTTGGCCAGAAGGTATAGGTTCCGCTCTTTGGCCCTGCGGGGGCCGCCGGAGCCTGCGCCTCTTGTCCTCTGTCGCCGCTTGCCGCTGTTTTGCCCTGCGCGGTTGTCCCGCCGGCGGTTTTACCGCCGTATTGCGGTGATGTTCCACTGCCGCCGTTTGCAAGCAGGATTTCTACTTGTTCATCGTTGATGATATTCACCGATGAGGACGCTTCTATATTCGCGCTTTCTGTGTTGATGGTTTTGACGCGGAAACGGGAAACGCCGCCCATTTTTGAGAGTGTCCCAAATACGATTGACTGCGCCCCTAACATCCGGCCTATTGCCTGTGCGGATTCATCGCTTACTTCTCCCGACATATTAAAGTTAAGTTCCGCACGGATTGCGTCAAGGTTTTTGCGGTCTACTATCATGAGCTTTCTGCCGTTTACGAGGGTGGTTGAAAGTTCTTCAAGGACGTATTCGGAGAACGCCTCGGAGGGAGAGGTAAAATAGAGGACTGCGGCCTTGGTTCCGGGGAAAAGGCTGGTCTCGATGTTTGCCGCGGCTCCCTGTATTGCCTCGTCAAGGGTTATGCCTTGCACTTTTGCCGGAGAGGTGGCGCACGCTGTAAGTGCAAGCAGCGCACACATGAGGGAAATAAAAGCGGTGTTTTTTGCCGGATTTTTCATGTTCCAACCGGATTATCTTTCCTGGCTTGCTTAAACCAATACAGCACGGCAAGAACCGACGGGCCGAACAGAGGGATATAGGCAAGCACTATCCCGATGAGTGGTATGCGGCTCAAGAGGCCGCCAACAGGCAGCAGTATAAGTGTGCCGAAAACAACGATACTGATGCATGTTCCAATCCTATTGGAAATTTCACCGATAGAAGCGGTTGCGCCAAAGCCGCCGTGCCGCCAGAACTGCACCACTAAAAACACCGAAAGGGCAGTAGAGCCAAAAAGCATTACGCTGTTTTTTATGTTGTACGATAGGGGCAAAGGATTCACGAAGGAAATGAGAAAATATGCCGAATAGGCGAAACCGACCATAAACAGCAGGACGGAGAGAAGGATTTTCCCCACGATGCCCAGCTTGAGAAGAATTCCCACCACAAACCCTACCAGCCTGCCAATCGTCCTCGGCAAAAAGAACAGTATTTTAAATATAGCTCCCACCTGTCCAACGTTTACATCCTGTTGATGAGCGTGGGCCTGGTTTTCCGCATTATGCCCCGTGAAAGCCTTGCCATCGCTTGTTTTTATTTCCATAAAAATACTCCTTGCGGTCTTTCCCTGCTGTCAATTTTGTGTATGTTTACCGCAAAAACGGGTAAAATCTTTATTAGGGAAACCCGCATGGATTTCCCTGAACGCCTTGGAGAGACTTATTTTTCGTCCAACCTTTTAACCTCTTCCAGATAAATTTCCTTCTCCGCCTCTGAAAGCTTTTTTTCTTTTTCTTCAATGGCTTTTGCTTTCTCCCAAAGCGGAGCAAGTTTGTCAGGATCCTTTGAAGCGGCAATCATCTGTTGCGACAATTCATACGCCTCCTTTGCCAGGGCTTTAGGATTATTCCCACCGCAGCCAGCCATTCCGATTACCAGGCTTGCCGCAAGCACGGCAGCCAGTAACCCCTTCATCATTTTGTTTCTCTTCATAAAAAACTCCTTCCGGTTTTTATGTCCCGGCGACAAAATTAACGCGCCCTACGGACGCGGCGCCTTACGGCTATCCTCAAAGGGGTTGTTAGTCCCCAATCAGTTTCAATGGTTCATCGGTTATGCCGCCGCCTTTCAGGGTAAGCATTTTGTCCGGCGGGTAGCCGCCGGACTCCCATGCGGTATACGCCTGGGGGCTTTGCCATACTCCGTGGTCCTTGATGTAGAGCTTGTTGTCCTCGGTGTAGGCTTCAAGGGTGGTGTCGTGGGTAAAGCCGGACAAATGCGCCACGGGGCCGATGATCTTTACGGTGTC
>BOAV01000154.1 GCA_026002045.1 Spirochaetia bacterium
TTGACGATCTTTTAATGGAAGATTCGCCAGCCGTGGAAATTGCTTTACATGACTCATTGCATACTTGTATTCTTTTGTTTTCATACAAATAATGTAAGTTACAAAAAAATCACCAGATAAAAATCTGGTGATTATATCAATTATTTTCTATAAACTACAATTTCTGCTTGGCGTCCGTCTGGGTAAAAGAAATTAACTGGCTCTCTGCTAACTACATGCTTTTCTAAATTTTGTCTGATTTTATGATAAGCATATTGTTTTTCATTAAATAAGACTACATGAAAATAATTGTCTCTAACTTCAACCCAGATGCCACCAGAAACTAAGTCAATAAAATGCTCGGTTGCAGCAGTTTCTTTTGATAACACTTGATTGCAGAAATTATCAAAATCATCAATAATTAATTGAAGTTTTCCAGAGTGGCTTTCTCCATGACGATATGGCTTAAACATGGGACTATCTTGAAAATGAAATGCCATTGACGCAATAACACCAGCATGATCACTATAGTCAAATTCATGTGCCACTTGAATTGTGAAACCATCTGGCCCACTTTGATAAGCACTATGTGGCAACCAGAAAAGATTAGTTTCTTTGAAACCAGTGGGTGATGTAGTATCTTCACCGATTCCATAACCACCGTCCGGGTTACCATTGTTTCTGGCTAAGTCTTCTTCTAACACTTTATCGGTGTTTAAGTCATAGCCCCAGTTTCCGCCATCTGCTACATATGCTCTAATCAATTCTTCATATTGATTTTTTGCTATGCCACGCATTTTCTTTGTTTTTGCTTTCTTGATTTTTTCAAGAAGCACCGACCGCTTTTCTTCAAACTCTTCTCTTTCCAAGATTTTTCTCTTTTCGGCTTGTTTAGCAAGTGTCCCACTTTTAATTTGTTTCTTTTCCATAAAAATAATGTAAGTTTCTTGACGGGAACTTTATCAGCATATTTAAGAAGAACCACCAGATTTTTATTATCTGGTGGTTCTATTGTTATCTTTTGATTATTGCTTTGATAAATTCTATTGCTTTATTATCTCTAACGCTATTTATGTGTAGCTCAGTCCATGTAAAAATGCCGTCTTTGATTAGCGTTTGATAACTAAACAAGAATGGATCATTGAATGACATCGCTTTTTTAACGCCATGCTCTCGTAAAAACTTCTTCTCTTTGACTTTGAAATCTTCAATGCTATCTGCTTTAAAATAACAGTTAATCACTGAACCGTTTGAGTGTGAAACTCTTCCATAAAATTTCTTCATGATCTTCTTCTCCATATAATAAAATAGCCGGACTTCAAAAGAAATCCGGGCTGTAAATTATATTAACAATTTTAAATCTCTTTCCCGTTGATAAAATCTTCTTTTTCTTTGATTATTTCAAATGCTTTTGCTATATCATGCCCATAATCTTTATTACTGGCCGAGATGCAAATTTTGTTTTTATCATCACTCCAGCGGTCTTCATATGGAACTGCCGGTGATTTTCTCAAAATCTTTTGAACTTTCTTCCGGTTGTTTTCTATCTACTGCATAGCATCTTTGACTTTTTCCATAGAGCCATCAGTTTGATTGATTGGCAGTGCCGTTTCATATTCATCTGAAGTGTTATCATAAAAGTTAAATAACACACCGTTAATAGTTAATTGTTTCATCTTCTTTCTCCATCTTTTTAAATTCAATAAAAAAGTGATTATGATTCTCAATATAATCACTCACTTTCTGCTTTGTGTTAATGCTTCCATCATCGGTTATGGTTTCTTCTTTCCCCGTTAGAGCATCCGTCATAATAAATCGCCCATATATCTTTTTCTTTTTCATATGGGTGATGTAAGTTACTCATGTGGGGGATTATTAGCATTTTTTATTTTGGCCTATTCCAATTTTTGATCATCTATATAAATTGTGTAGGGAATTATTAGAATAGTTAATTTTTTAACGGGTAAATTTGTTTTTTATTACAATCTGCTTATAAGCAGTTTAATTTACAAGCCTACAACCTCTGGACTCAGCCAGCTTTAAGTTTTCCATTGATATATCAGCCCCTATCCCAATACGGCCCAACTTTGAGGCTGCCAATACGAAAGTCCCGGTTCCTACGAAAGGGTCAATGACCAAATCACCCCTTTGGGTTGAATGACGGATAAATTTTTCTGCCAGAGTCATTGGCTTCTGCCACCCATGATACCAAGTCCCCCATCGGGGATCAGGCTTAGGGTCTTCAAAAACAGCCCTTCCTTCGGTGGGGTCTTCTATCTTTATAGATGATTCTTTCCCTTGATAAAATAGAATGTTGCAATAGGTCTGCCGATACCCCTTAACCTTGACCATAGGGACATTTTTATAATTCCATACCAGAACCTGTTTCAGCACAACATGCTTTGGAATTTTGGCATTGAAATAGGCTTGTAACTCCTGTGGGTATGCTCCAATACAGATATAGGCTGTCCCTGCAGGCTTCAATTTGTCCAAGGCCGGATAAAGCCATCGATTAACAAAGGCATCAATATCTTTTACATCGGTGCTGTAGGGTGGGTCAGTCAATAACAAGGCATAGGGCTTACAGGAGTTTATGAAATCAACACAATCCATTTGATAAATTATGGGAGGCTTCCGTTTTGTTTCTTTAATAATTTGTTGTTGTTTTCCATTCTTGGACATTTCAATTTCGACCTGTTTTTTGGCTTTTGAGAAAACAGGAAAGTCTTCTAAAACTTGAATAATCCTCTCTTTTTTCTGATAATCCATCTTGGCAAGATTCAAAATGTCTTTCTGTGTAGCCCTTATAGTCCCTGATAAGAGCTTGTCCTTTATGCCTGAATTAATTCCCCCTATGGTGTCTATTTCCTTGGCAAAATCAGCAGCCCGACGAATGGTTTTTTCACCAACATTATATTTTTCCGATAGGTCCATTGCCGTGTTTTTCGATTGGTCATTCTGACCTTTTGATCTGTGATCCCCACCACGGGCATTCTTGGTCAATTCATAGAGTTTGCCGATGTTGTATAGTTGCTCTAATCTTGTGAAGTTCCTCCGGCCTTTCTGGTTGCCCCTTATCCAGATTTCAGCCTCTGTCTTGTCCTTAAAGTCCAGCTTGACGGTCTTGAACTTTAAATTATGCTTTTGGGCTATGCTGTATCGGTTATGACCATCAATAAGGACATCACCCCACAGAACAAGGGGGTCTCTGATGCCATCTTGTAGGATGTTAGCCTCTAACTGGTCAAATTCCTCATCGGTGAGGGGCCGGAAGAGGGTCTTGAACTGCTTATTGATGGTGATGTCCATACAGGATATTATACAAAACTCAATTGAGAATGTAAATCAAAAAAATATTTCATCCGAGGATAAACTATTCATAGCCTGTTGTATGGTTCTCACTTTTTTCATTTACTGAAAACAAAAAATAAAGGCTGTCCAATAATTAGGACAGCCCAAAATTCTTAATGCCATACTTGGACTATTCTTATTCTTGTGATGGTATATCTCCAAAAATGAGCAGTTCATAGCTTATTTTAACTTTTTTATCTTTTACAGTTCCCATTGAATATTTTACTGGTAACCGTATCCTGTGATAGGCTTTATAGTATTTTATTACTTCTGGACAATCATTATATGATAGCAACCAATTCTTGTTCTTTCTACCATTAAGCGTTTCTGCTAAACCTTCGTGGTCAAATTTCTTACTTAATTCTGGGTTAGCCAAAGTATTATCATAGTAATTATTTCCTTCAATTAAATAGGGAGGGTCGCAATATAAAAAATCATTGGGGTGTTTTGATATAGATTCTTTAAATAACATTTCACCTCCAAAATGCAAACGCTGCCAAAAATCAGGCCAAAAACTTAACCCTATTCTATCAATATTATCTATATTTAGAATTTGAAAAAATTCGGGTTTTGCAAACTTAGAATCTATTTTAGAAGAATAGCTTGTCATCAATAAAATCCAATATATTGCCGCTCTATCTATAAGATCAGTATAAACA
>BOAV01000155.1 GCA_026002045.1 Spirochaetia bacterium
ATATCAGTATAATTGGCTATGGATCGGCTAGCAAGGGTCTGTCCATCCATAAATAAGCATGGTTTTCCGTGACTGGACATGATATAGATAAATTTGGTATCATTCTTCAATTGTTAATAAATACATTTATGGAGGAACTATGACAATAGTTGAGATGCTCGGGCAAAGCGGCGTCCTTACCGTGATGGGTATGGGGACGGTGTTCTCGTTTTTGGTGATTGTGATCATCACCGTCACCCTGATGGGCAAGGTGGTTCACGCCCTGGGCGCGGACAAGGATGTAACCCAGAGCCAGCCCGCAAGGCCGCAGGCTCCCTCGGCCAATTCGGCCGCAAAGACCGCCGCTGTTACGGCTGCCATCACCGCCGCGGTAACTGAATACCAAAAGACTGAAAGCCGCTAAATCGGTTTTCTTATTTTAAATAGGAGAAAATATGCCTAAAGTTAAACTGACCGATCTGGTGCTGCGTGACGCCCACCAGTCCTTGCATGCAACCCGTATGACCACGGCGGATATGCTTCCCGCCTGTTCCCGGCTCGATAAAATCGGCTACTGGGCCCTTGAAGCCTGGGGGGGAGCTACCTTCGACTCCTGCATCCGTTTTTTAAATGAAGATCCCTGGGACCGCTTAAGGAAACTCCACGCCGCCCTGCCCAATACCCCGATCATGATGCTCCTCCGGGGCCAGAACCTGCTCGGTTACCGGCACTATGCGGACGATGTGGTAGACAAGTTCGTGGAGAAGGCCGCCCAGACCGGCGTCGGCGTGTTCCGCATTTTTGACGCCTGTAACGACCCCCGCAACCTCAAGCGCGCCGCGGACGCCGCGAAAAAAACCGGCAAACACGTCCAGATGGCCATTTCCTACGCCACCACCCCCTACCACACCAAGGAAATTTACGCCGATCTTGCCAAGCGCTACGCCGAATTCGGCGCGGATTCAATCTGTATCAAGGATATGTCCGGCCTTTTAAAGCCCTACGAAGCCTACGAACTGGTAAAGGCGATTAAGGCCAAGGTGGATATTCCCGTAGAGATCCACACCCATGCAACCACCGGCCTTTCAGTGGCGACCCTGGTAAAATCCGCCGAAGCGGGCGCGGAAATTCTTGACACGGCGATTTCCTCCATGGCCATGGGCACCAGCCACAGCCCCACCGAAACCATTGTTGAGGCCTTCAAGGGTACCGAATTTGAAACCGGCCTTGATATTAACGCCCTCCTCGACATTGCGGTCTACTTCCGGGATGTCCGTAAAAAATACGCCAAGTTTGAATCGAGCTTCCTCGGCGCCGATACCCGTATTCTCGTTTCACAGGTCCCCGGCGGTATGCTCTCCAACCTGGAAAATCAGCTGAAAGAGCAGAACGCCTCCGACAAGATCGATGCGGTGCTCAAGGAAATTGCCGTTGTGCAGAAAGATTGCGGCTATATTCCCCTGGTGACCCCCACCAGCCAGATTGTCGGCACCCAGGCGGTGTTCAATGTGCTGTTCGGACGCTACAAAAACCTCACCTCCGAAACCGCGGACCTGGTAACCGGCCGCTACGGCGCGCTCGCCGCCCCGGCCAACCCCGAACTGGTAAAACTGGCCCTGGCCAAGAACAACTACGACGCGGTGATTACCGAGCGGCCTGCCGACAGTATTGCCAATGAATACGCCAAAATGGCCGAAGAAGCCAAGAAAGAAGGCGCCCAAACCGATGAGGATGTCCTGACCTATGCGATGTTCCCCAAGGTTGCCCCGAAATTCTTCAAGGAACGCTCCAAGGGACCGGTGGATTCCGCCTCCTTCGCGGTTCCTGCCGCAGCCGCAGCTTCTTCCGCCCCCGCAAAGGCCGGGGCAGGGCAGGCCGCCCGTTACAACGTAAACGTAAACGGCGCCAACTACGATGTAGTGGTTGCCCCTGCCGGTACGGTAGCGGTTGCGCCTGCAGCCGCCGGTAAAGCAGCCCCTGCCGGTGCGGCCGCTGCGGCCCGTTCCGGCGGCGGTTCCCAGATTCTCTCCCCCGTAGCGGGGACGGTCCTCCGCTATGCGGTAGGCGATGGCGAAACGGTTAAGGCCGGGGATAACGTGATCATCATCGAGTCCATGAAGATGGAACTTGAGATCAAGGCCACCAGCGCCGGAAGCGTTCACTATCTGGTGCCCACGGGTACCCAGGTTCAGTCCCAGCAGCCCATAGCTGAGATTGGATAATGCCGTTGGCATTATCCAATCTCTCGGAGTTTTCGCTTAGCGAAAACTCCATGGCTGCTAGAGTTATATAGAAGGAAAGGAAGATATGTTAGAACTTAAAAAGAGTCCCATACTGGTCGTTAAAGTCTGCCTGCTCCTGCTGATCGGCGCCTTTGCGATTAACCTGGTGGGCACGGCCTTTACCCCGCGGGCACAGGCGGCCGGTAATTCCGAGCAGATAGCCGATTCAACTTCGGAACTGCCCTCGTTCAGGAACCTGAACGGGATAATTCCCAACAGCAGGGATATACCCCCGGTTACCCTGGGAAGTTTTGCCCGGAACATCGTGGAAACCACCGGTATATACGCTTTTATTACCGATCAGATACACGGTGAAACCCCGGCGGGGGACCCCATTACGGTCTTCGGTTGGCAGGAATTCCTCATGGTGGCGGTGGGCTTCCTCATCGTTTACCTGGGGGCGATCAAGGGCTTTGAGCCCCTGTTGCTCATCCCCATCGGCTTCGGAACCATTTTTGTAAACATCCCCTTGGCGGGGATGGGGGCTACGGAAATCGTTCAGCATGTGCTGGTAAACGGTGAGATAATCGAAGAGATAGTCCAGCATCCGGGTTTCCTGGATATCATCTACGAAGCCGGGGTAGGAAACGAATTTTTCCCCCTGATCATCTTTATCGGTATTGGCGCCATGACCGACTTCGGCCCGCTTATTGCCAACCCCAAGACCGCCATCCTCGGCGCGGCGGCCCAGTTCGGCGTGTTCGGCACCCTCTTCTTTATCTCCGTTGCCAACTACCTCCCCGGCGTTGCTTTCAATCTTAAGGAAGCCTGCGCGGTGGCCATCATCGGCGGCGCGGATGGTCCCACCACTATCTACATCGCGGCCAAGCTTGCCCCCCACCTGTTGGCGACGGTTGCGGTAGCGGCCTATTCCTATATGGCCCTGGTACCCCTTATTCAGCCGCCCATCATGCGGGCCCTGACGACCAAGCAGGAGCGGCTTATCAAGATGCGGCAGCTCCGGCCCGTTTCCAGGACCGAAAAGATTGCCTTCCCCCTGGTGGTATTTACTCTGACCCTGTTGCTCCTCCCCTCTGCGGCGCCCCTCATCGGCTGTCTTATGTTCGGCAACTTCCTCCGTGAATGCGGGGTGGTGGCGCGGCTCTCCGATACTGCCCAAAATGAACTGATGAACATCGTGTCATTGTTCCTCTCCCTGGGCGTGGGCAGCCAGATGACCCCCGAGAAGTTCCTGAACCCCTCGTCCCTGATCATTGTGGTCATGGGCCTCGTGGCCTTCTCTGTCGCTACTGCATCGGGGCTTCTGATTGCCAAGTTCATGAACCTCTTCCTCAAGGAGAAGATCAATCCCCTTATCGGTTCCGCCGGCGTTTCCGCGGTTCCCATGGCCGCCCGTGTTTCCAACAAGGTGGGCCTGGAATCCGATCCCGGTAACTTCATCCTAATGCACGCCATGGGCCCCAATGTGGCCGGTGTTATCGGTACGGCAATTGCGGCGGGCGTCATGATCGCGGTGTACGGGGGCTGAGTTTAGCTTCGGTCCAGCAAACGTTTTGTGATGTAATGAGGGAACCCAGTTTTGCCGGGTTCCCTTTTTTATGGCTATTTTTGTCTTGACAAATCATCTTGAATGTCCTAATATTGTTTTATGGAGCTTCAATTTGAATGGGATGAAGCCAAAAACAGGCGGAATATCGCAAAACATGGTATTAGTTTTGAAGATGCCCGTTATGTTTTTGCTGATCCCCTTCATCTTGAAACCTAT
>BOAV01000156.1 GCA_026002045.1 Spirochaetia bacterium
TCATGACGGAACTCAATATCTACACCGAAAACGCCACCGTTTCCATCAAAAACGATAAACTGGAATTCTACCACGCCAAAAACGGCCCCATCCCTGAACTGGAAGCCCTCCTGGGAGATAAGGAAGACAACGCCGCGGCTTCAGCGGACCCCATGAGCCTGGATACCAAAGCCCATGCGGCTCAGTACCGGGACATGATAGGCGCCATCAATGAAAACCGGGAGCCCCTGGTAAACGGCGAAGCGGGCCGGGCCGCCATGGCGTTAATAGAGGCCATACACCAGGCTTCGGAGGGCGAGAGCTGGAGGATTGTGGAATAATAACTCGGGATGGTATAACCAATCTATACGAATTAGAATAGATGCCGCTTTCGGTTTCCTTCAGCACTTTTTCCAATTCCCAGCATAGGGGTTTTGGGGCCGGGACCGTCTGCTGGGTTCCGCTTTCCGCAAAAACATGCCCGCTACCGAAAACGCCGTCAAAATAGCTCAGGTTCTGGGTGTTTCGGTGGAATATCTGGTAACCGGGCAGGAAAATTCACAAAAAAATCACCTTTGAGCCCTGAACTCGTCGATTTGGTCCAAACTGTCAAGCAACAGTTTCATGGACAAAAACTAAGGTCTGTGCATCCCGTTGTGCCGCAAAAGCTAATACCGCCCTGATATGTACTTCCTGCAATTCAGGATAATCTTCCAAAATTTCTTGGGTAGACATACCCTCGGATAGCCATTGAAGAATATCTCCCACCGTGATCCGGGTTTCCTTAATACAGGGTTTCCCAAACCGTATATCACGGTCAATGGTAATATAGTTTGTTAAGTCATTCATGTTTCAAAATATACCGGGATCAGGGGAATAATACAAGCAAAGGATGAAAATGACCCAAAATGATATACTGTCGCCTATCGCTTGACTTTTTTTCATTTTTTCATTAATCTGTTTAAACCATTGGGGACGTAGCGAAGCTGGTTTATCGCGCTGGCCTGTCAAGCCGGAGATCGCGGGTTCAAGCCCCGTCGTTCCCGTCAGCCCGTCTGTGTGGACGGGCTTTTTATTTTTTCGGGTAATAGCGCAGTTGGTAGCGCGCCTGGTTCGGGACTAGGAGGTCCCCGGTTCGAATCCGGGTTGCCCGATAAGCAATGAGGGGATTTGCTGAACGCAAATCCCCTCGTCAATTTCTGTCCTAATGACCTGCCAGGCTGTACAGTGCCCGGACCAGTTTGTCGATTTCCTCCGGGGTGTTGTAAAACGCCAGGGAGGGCCGTACCGTGCCTTCAAGGCCGAAGCGGCGCAGCACCGGCTGGGCGCAGTGATGCCCGGCACGGACCGCGATGCCCTGGGTATTCAAGTACTTGCCAATGTCCTCAAGGCCGTGACCATCCAGCACAAATGAAAGGACGCTGGCCTTTTGCGCGGCGGTCCCCACCAAGTGGAGGCCGGGAACCTTGCTCAGTTCCGCCATGCCGTAGCGCAGCAGTTCATGTTCCCAGGCGGCGATATTTGCCATCCCGATGGCGGAAACATAATCCAGCGCCGCCCCAAGCCCCACCGCATCGGCGATGTTCCCCGTGCCGGCTTCAAATTTATTTGGGGGGGCTTGGTACAATGTCCGCTCAAAGGTGACATCGGCGATCATGTTGCCGCCCCCCTGCCAGGGCCGGGCCGCTTCCAGCACATCGGCCTTGCCGTAGAGAGCGCCGATCCCCGTAGGCGCAAAGATTTTATGCCCGGAGAACACAAAAAAATCCGCATCCAGGGCCGTAACATTGATGGGCATATGGGAGATTGACTGTGCCCCGTCTATGAGGATGCGCACCCCGTTGGCGTGGGCGATTTGAATCATCTCCGCCACGGGCGCAATGGTTCCCAATGCGTTTGACACATGGGTTGCCGAAACAAAGCGGGTGCGCCGGTTAAAGAGCTTTACGTACTCCGAAACGATGATCTGCCCCGAATCGTCGATGGGGGCAACCCGGAGAACCGCGCCGGTTTCCTCGGCGATAAGCTGCCAGGGCACGATATTGGCGTGGTGTTCCAGCAGGGTGAGGATGATCTCATCGCCGGGTTTAAGAAAGGGCTTCACATAAGCATTAGCCGCAAGGTTGATGGCCTCGGTGGTGCCCCGCACAAACACAATATTATCCGCAGAGGGCGCGCCGATGAACTTCGCGACTTTTCCACGGGCATCCTCATAGGCGTCGGTGGACCGGGCGGCCAGTTCATGTGCCCCCCGGTGGACGTTTGAGTTTTCGTGCTCGTAGTAATAGGTCAGGCGGTCGATCACCTGCCGGGGCCGCTGTGTGGTAGCGGCGTTGTCCAGCCATACCAGATCCTTGCCGTTTACCTTTTCCGAAAGTATGGGAAAATCGGCGCGGATGGCGGCAAGGCTTTTCGGGCCAACGTAGGTAGTAAGTAATGAGTGGTTAGGCGCGCTTGGTTGAGCTTGATGAGACGGCGCCGCAGAGGCCGCATTTGAGGGGTCGGTTCCTTGAGGGCCTTTGAGATCGTCTTCGGGCCGGACCACCGGTTTGTATGCCGGGGTCGGAATGGTGTCAGGCGCCGTTTTTGCGCTCACCGGAGATGTCAGTTCATCAATGATCCGCAGCAGGTCGCCCTCTTGCAGGGTGTAGCGGCCAAGCGGCGCCTGGCTGCCTGCGCTGTAGCGGCCTGCGGTAACAGCGGGGGAGACGACGCCGGGCGCCGAAGTGGTGCCAGGCACCGTTTCCGGGCTGAACTCGGGGAAGTAGGCCGCCGCCAGCCCGGCGATCTCCGCTGGATCAGGCAGGCCGTAATCGCCCGGCTGACTAGCTGTAGTCATAGTATTCACCTACTTCGACGTCTTCCAGTACAGCAAGGGCGTCGTCGGCGAGGATGGCCGCGGAGCAGTACAGGGAAAGCAGGTAGGAGGCGATCCCGTTGTCGTCGATGCCCCGGAAACGGACAGAAAGGCCCCGTGACTGCTCGCCGGGGAGGCCCGCCTGGAAGAGACCGATGACCCCGCGCTTGGCTTCGCCGGTGCGGACCAGGAGGATGTTGGTTTTGCCGCCCTTAGCCTTGGGGGTTTTGAGGCCGTCCACGAAAAGCTTGTCCGTGGGGATGATGGGGATGCCCCGCCATGCGATGAAGTTTCCGCCCGCGATGTTCACCGTGACCGGGGGTACGCCGCGGCGGGTGCATTCGCGCTCAAAGGCGGCGATGGCACGGGGGTGGGCAAGGAAAAACGAGGGGTCTTTCCAGACCTTGCTGATAAGTTCGTCAAGATCATCGGGCATGGGGCGGCCATAGCGGGGCTGCACCCGCTGGGAGTCGGCCACGTTTTTGAGGAGCCCGTAATCATCGCTGTTGACGAGCTGGCTTTCCTGCCGTTCCTTCAAACTTTCGATTGCCAGATTGAGCTGTTCCTTCACCTGATCGTAGGGGGAACTGTAGACATCGGAAATTTTGGTGTTCACATTTATAATGGTAGAAATTGAGTTGAGTTCGTACTCACGGGGCTTGGTCTGATATTCAACATAGCCCTGGGGAATGTCGATCTTTTTGGGGTCCTGGCTGCAAAGCACGTCCAGAGGGGTGTCCCCTTCGGCAACCTTGTTGACCCGGTAGATGCCCGCTTCAAGTCCCTTGAACTCCAGCACCCGCGCCAGCCACTTGGGAGTCAACGCGCCGTATTGGGGCGCGGTTTTGGTGATGTTTGCCAGCTGATACGCCGCATCCCGTCCTAATGCATTCAAATTTTTGTCTGCCATGATAGTCTCCTTATTCGCTCGTGATTAATATGTAGGTAAAGTAGTATCTACTTCTCTTGCCCATGCGTTGATGCCGTCCTTTAAATTGAGGAGTC
>BOAV01000157.1 GCA_026002045.1 Spirochaetia bacterium
AACTACATAGCGGAACGGGGATTGCAATTATCGGAAGAAAAGACGCTGATAACGAAAATCTCCGAAGGATTCGACTTTTTGGGATGGAACTTCAGGAAATACGACGGCAAACTGCTCATAAAGCCATCGAAGAAATCACAGCAAAAGGTCGTACAGAAGATACGGGAAGTCATACACAAGAATGCCAGCGCGAAACAGGACAACCTGATAGCGCAGCTTAATCCTATCATAAACGGCTGGAGTTCCTACCACCAGGGAGTGGTAGCCAGAAAGGTTTTTGAACGGATAGACTGTCTGGTGTATCATCTGTTATGGAAGTGGGCCAGGAGAAGACACCCCCACAAGAACCATCACTGGGTAAAAGAACGATACTGGAAGACCATAGGAAACGACCATTGGACATTTAAGGACACGCTTACCCTTAAAAGAATGTCGGACAAAAAGATAGTCCGGCACTTACCGTTAAAGCTGGACAAAAACCCCTACATTGACACGCTCTATTTCCAAAAGAGACATACGGCGCTCATAGCCAATAAATTTTTCGGACCCTACCGAAGCATCTGGTTAAAGCAGAATGGCCTATGCCCGTATTGCAAGCAATCCATGGAGGAGGACACCGAAAGAACTATCACCAGGATAGATAATTCGGGGGAAACCATATCCAAGGAAGTAACATTTGCCCACAAGAGATGTATCAAACAATACAACAAGACCAAAACCGGCAAGGAAACAAACAAGACTTGCTTACGTGAGGCTTGAGCCGTATGAGGGGAAACTCTCACGTACGGTTCTTAGGCGGGAAAGGCGGAGCAATCCGCCCGACCTAGCCGACTTCAAGGTCATGGGCGAAAAGGGGGACGTACTGCCAGCGAAGCTTCAAGGCGGAACAGCTTTTAGCTTTTCTGAACGCCGTGCTGAAACGGACCGGCCAGAACCGGCTTGTCTCGGTGGAAATCCTGGAAAACAAGACCTTTACGGCGGAGGTTGTCGGCGATAAGTCCAGCATCCTGGACATCCGGGCGGTTCTGGAGGACTGGTCGCGGGTCAATATTGAAGTCCAGCTGCGGAATCTGGGGAACATGGACCGCCGGAGCCTATTCTACTGGAGCCGGGAATACACCCGGAGCTTGGACGCGGGCAAGGACTACCTTGAACTGCCCAATGTGATCGCCATAAACATCGTAAATTTTGAGTTCCTGCCGACCGGGGATTTTCATACCAGTTTCCATCTGTGGGAAGATACGGACAGGGTGGTGATGCTGACGGAAGCGCTGGAAATTCATTTTGTGGATATGATAAAGTTCAAAGCGTTACGGGAAAAGGATATACGGAATAATCCGTTGCACCGGTGGATGTCCTGGTTTGACAAGGACAGTTCCCCGGAGCTTGTTGAGGAGGTAGTAAAAATGGACACGGCTATTCAGAAAGCCCAGGAACGGACTGACTTTATTTCAGCAGACAAAGAAGCCCTGCGGGCCTACCAGATGAGGGAAATGGCCCTGTCCGACTACACCAGCGGGATAAACCACGCCAAAAGGGAAACCCAAAAGGAAATTGCCCATAATTTGAAGGGGATCGGCGTACCCCTGGAACAAATAGCTGCCGGTACAGGTCTTTCGGCGAGGGAGATTGAGAAGCTGTAGCTTTTGTTACCGGCATATCCAAGAATATTTTTCATCAGGCTTGCAGCGGATCGCAAACATGAAAACCGCCGTAAGTTACTATATAGAGAAACAAAAGAAGGCCCTGACTATAACGGGATAAAAGGCTCCCATCGTTAATTTTAAGTGTTAAGTCTTTCACTTTTTTGAACTATATATCATTATGAGCTTACAGGGAGTTTATGATAAACAGTAGTTTATCATTTCCAATTTACGTGTCGGCTTTGCCGACCTTTTAAAGGTGTATATAATGCAAAAAATAGTGTTTTGTAACATCATGATGAAGGCGCGGCTTGACCGTTTTCGCTATAAGGTCAGCGGCAATAGCACGATAGCATTTGACGGCGAGGTTATTTTTCCCATAAACGGCGTATTGGCGAAGACCCTCAATAAAGACGACTCGGTAAAAGTTGTTTTGCTTAAAAAGGACGATATAAACAACAACAGCGACCGTAATGTCGGTGAGTTTATGCGTGAGCTAAACATCATTAACAAGGATATCGGCGCCGCCATAGACTATAAAGTGTTAAGTACGCCCCATGATGAAAGCCGCGCCATCCAGGAAAAACTGCTGAAAGAAATGGTCGATGAATTGACTCCCGGCGCAGCGATTTATGCCGACATAACCTACGGCCCCAAGTCAATGCCGATTATCGTTTTCAGTGTTTTGAATTTCGCGGAGAAATTTTTCAATGCCGATATAAAGAACATAGTTTACGGTAAAGTTGATTTCGATAAAAATAATAATCCTGTAAATCCTGAGTTGTTTGATATGACGCCGCTTTTCTACTTAAACTCTTTGGCAAATACCATGGAGTGCAAAGACAGCGATCAGGCAAAAAAATTGTTGGACAGTATTCTATCAGAATGAAACGATCCAAAGAAGAATACGAAAAATTACTTAATAATTCGCCGCTGTTTAATATTGATAAAGACAAGGAAAGCGAACTATACGGCGCCGTGGAAAGGCGGTTTTTAACTGATTTGGCAGAATATCTTTCGTTATATATATTTACCCAGGACACCTTTGCCGAACTCGGTCTTGAAATCATTGAAACAGCCCGCCTCTGCATAAAAGCTTTTGACAGCAGCAAAGGCATATTTCTGCATTACTTCAATTACGCATTGAGCAACCGGCGGCGCGTGAGCGCAGGGAAAAAAGCTGCGCAGGAACGGCAGCACGGATTAAAAGTTGGCGGCAATGCGCTAATCAGAAAGGTAAATGGGTATGCGCGTCTGAAAGGGTTTTGCCTTTCTGACACTTCGACGATCAGGCATTTGTGTACCGATACGACGAATTTGGCGGTGATTGCGCAATTGTGCGGCGTGCCGACAGAAGATGTGGTACGCACCATCCGCACAATATACGAAACTTCCGTGTTGGGAGAGTATACCGTCAATGATGACGGCAATGAGATAAGTATTTTTGATTCGCTTAAATCCGTATCGGCACCCAAGACAACAACTGAAATGAATGATGAAGTGATTGGATTGTTAAAATCCATCGATAATACCTATAAAGACAGTAGAGACAGTCAGAAACCCCTGCTTAAGAAATTGATAAACATTAAACTTGTTCCGATGATTTTAGAGCTGGAACTTGATCCGGCCTTTGATTTTTGGGATACGGACATTGAAAAACAATACCGTTTAACCGGCGCCATTCCTACCGCCCGCGACATTGCGGCGATGTTCGATGTACTCGAACAAAGCGCAAGCCGGACAATCAATAATTTTTTCAAAAAAGTTGCGGAGAAGCGTTAAGTCAGGCCATTCCCGGTACTATGAATTATGGACAGCTCAACTATCACGGATGCAAGACAGTAAAAGGAAGGTACATGATGAATATGACACGATACGCCTACCGGTACTTTTGTATTGCCGCCCTCGGCATGGCCCTGAGTCTCCCCGGTGTCTTCGCTTCACCGGCGCTTGAAAAGTCCGCGCAGTCAACTTCCACCGGTATGTCGGCGGAACTCCTGAAACTGGTCAATACTGCGGTCTTTGAGGTGGTGGTAGAGAAGCCCCAAACTGATTCACTGGTTTATGACCGGGAGCTTGACTGGGGGATGGTCCCCTATGCTGCCCGCATCGATAAGTACGAATCCATCGGT
>BOAV01000158.1 GCA_026002045.1 Spirochaetia bacterium
CGCTGTCCTTCCGCATTTTACGATGGCGCAGATTGAGGCAGCGGCACAATCGCCGGAGATACAGGCGCTGGTGGGTGCGCTTAAAGGCGCTGACCTTCCCCCTGATATTACCATGAAGGATATTCGGGAAATGCGGCTTGCGGAAAAGTATGGTATATGAATATCCTGATAGATACCAATGTCGCCCTTGACGCGCTGCTGGAGCGGCAGCCCTTTTACGCCGCCGCCGCCAATGTTCTGGGCTTGTCTACATTGGGCGTTGGGATTTTTGTCTCGGCATCCGCGATTACCGATATTTACTACATTTCCCGCAAACACACAGGCAGCAAAAAAGCCGCAATGGAACTCTTGAAAAACCTGCTGCTCAACGTTGATGCCGCAACGGTCAGCGGCGTTGAAATCCGCCGGGCCATTGCCCTTGATTGGGGCGATTTTGAGGATGCTGTTCAATATGCTGTCGGGGAAAGTCTGGCGGTGGATTATATTGTTACCCGCAATCCCGCCGATTTTTCTTCTTCGTCCATTGAAGCGGCAACGCCCGATCAGTTCATCCGCCTTGTTACCGATTTGGAATAGACTGACGGTTTCTTGCTTTGCCATATTTATTTTAGAACATGGTAATCCAGTTTTTCTATCGCCGCTTTAATCTCGAACCACAGACCACACGGACTACACGGACAAAAGGAAAGACAGGAAAGAACGAGTCCGTGAGGCTCCCCCGCGCAAGCGGGTTCTTGTGAGGTCCGTGGTTTTTTAGAATTTGGAATTCCTGAAATGAAAAACCCGGAATTGCCACAAATTTGACATAATTCTATGGTATTGTGGGATCATGAACGACAAGCAGACCGTTTTGGTGGTGGACGATGAGCCTAAAATCCTCGAACTGGTAAAATCCTACCTTGAGATGAACGGATACAAGGCCCTCTGCGCCAAAAACGGCGGGGAAGGCATGGCTTTGTTTGAGCAAAACCCGGTTTCTCTGATATTGCTTGACCTCATGCTGCCCGATTTTTCCGGGGAAGAATTCTGCAAAAAGGTGCGGCAGGTTTCGGATATTCCCATCATCATGATCACGGCCAAGGTTGAGGAAGAAAGCATAGTCCACGGCCTCAATATCGGGGCGGACGATTATGTAACCAAGCCTTTCAGTCCCCGGCAGCTTATGGCCCGTGTCCGGGCGGCATTGCGGCGGAGAGCGGGCGGCACGGAGACCGGGGGTACGGAGGGCGGCTTCCTCTCCTGCGGCGATCTGGTGGTGGACACTGAAAAGCGGACCCTTGGCCGCAATGGAAAAGAGATCGCCCTGACCCGTGATGAATACAATATCCTTGCCCTGCTCATGTCCCGGCAGGCGAAAATTTTTACCCGGGAAGAAATTCTGGAAGCGGTTAAGGGCGATGATTTTAGCGGTTTTGACCGCTCCATCGACAGCCATATCAAGCGGCTCCGCTCGAAAATCGGGGACGATCCAAAGACACCCCGGTATATTCTGACCGTCTATGGCATGGGCTATCGGATAGGCGCCCCATGAAGAATAAATTGCTTGCAAGATTCAAGGCAAAAGCCAAAGATTTAAAAAATAATGTATCCGCATTGTATCTCGCGTACAAAAGAAAAGATGTGCCGGTTGGGGCAAAAATTTTAATTTTAATAACCATTGGATACGCCTTGTCGCCGATTGACCTGATACCAGATTTTATACCCATTCTGGGTTATCTTGACGATCTAATCATTTTACCAATTCTTGTATATATATCATTAACATTAATCCCCAAAGAAATAATGGAGGAATGAGCGAACACCAGCGGCTTTTCAGGGGCACACTCAAGATGACAGCGGTAAGCAGTTGCAAGGCTGGAAAGTTCCGTCCGGATATTTTTAGTAAGCCATATGTAAGGTAAAGTAACCGGAATAGTCGAACAATCAATATCGGTAACAGACAACCCGGCCCGTTGCGCTATACCGTGGTTTTGCAGACAAATCCTGCAGCCCAAGCCGGACATACCGCCATAGCTGCCGCCTACTACCGTTACCCGCAACGGCAAGACCACTTCCCACCCGTTCCCGCAATGCGCTTTTTTCGAAAGAACGAAAATTGGGAATTGTAATTTGACTATGCCGATGTTTGGCCTGTTTACAGCGCCACAGTGAAAACACTCCCTGTTTCGGCGCTCTCCGCTCGAATATCTCCGCCGTGGGCGTGAACAATGGCAGCGGCTATAGTCAGCCCGATACCCGCCCCGCCGGTGCTGCGGTTACGTGATTTATCGGAGCGGTAGAAACGTTCAAAGACATGGGGCAAATCTGTTTCCGATATGCCGATACCGGTATCGGCAATGGAAACTTCCCACTGTGCGCCGGGGTTGGCGGCCTTTTTGACACGAATGGTAACACTCCCCCGGTCGGTATATTTTACGGCGTTGGATAACAAATTGATAAAAACCTGCTTGAGCCGGTCATAGTCGGCGTGTACTCTGCTTTCAACACTTTCCAGAAGATCAAGTTTTATTTCAATACCCTTTTCAATGGCGGCGGCTTTGAACTGTTCCGCCGTTATGCGTAAAAGTGAGCCAAGGTCAAATTCAGTTTTGTTGAGGATAATATCTTCCCATTCAAGCGTAGTAAGGATGTTCAAGTCCTGTACCAAACCGGCAAGCCGTATGGTTTCCTCAAGACAGCTTTCAAGATGTTCCCGGTCAGGTTTATACACGCCGTCTATCATGGCCTCAATGCCGCCCTGCAAACAGGTAAGGGGGGTACGCAGTTCATGGGCTATATCACTGGTCAGCTGTTTTTGCCTGCGTTCAGCTTCTTCCAGTTCCGCAGCCAAGCTGTTGATTGAAAAGGCCAGTTCCCCAAGTTCCCTTGTCTGGTAATGATCATCAATCCGAATAATCGGCTTCCCGCTTGCTCCCCCGGAATGTGCGGCCCATGTTCCATGGGCTTGCGCTATCTGCCGGGCAGCCTCGGCGGACTTGTTGACAGGCCGGGCAATGGCGCGGGAAAGAACAATTGAAATCATAAAACTTGCAAAGGTCAGAATAATCGTAGCCATAACCAAAAGCCGGTTAATAGAAGTTAAAAACGCACTTTCCGTTTCACTGTAAAAAAATGGGCCGTAGGTTTCAATACTAACGGTTCCCACGGTTCTGCCGGGAACCCCCACCGAGCGAACGGAAGTGAGCGAAGGTTCCCCTCCGGGAAAACGCACCGGATACTGGTCTCTCCGCAGTGCGCCGCCGGAAAAACCGAAACGCCCTTCCATGCGATCGGCAATATCATTTAGTACCATCGTACATTCCTGCATATCGCAGGAACGGGCGTCCCACACAAGGTTGCCTTCTTCATCTTCCACGGTTACGATATAGCCCTCATGGACAAAGTACATACCCATCGCCTCCAGGGTAAGGGTGTCGAAACTGCGGCTCATGGGGTTGTATTGGTCTTCGATCGCCCGGACAATTTCGGCGCTTTTATCCGCAATGTTGGTTTTCACCAGGGATGTAAAAACAATGCCGGTAAAAATATTGATGATGATAGTCAACGCCACCAGCGCAAGGCTGATAAAAAGGGCGTAGGTCAGGGCCAGCCGGTTTTGAAGGCTGATAGAAAAACCGCGCTTTTTTCCTGTTTTATATTTTTTGTCCATAATTATCTAAATCCTACTATATTC
>BOAV01000159.1 GCA_026002045.1 Spirochaetia bacterium
CGCAGCCGCGCCGCCCAGGGCGTAGGGCATCCCGTAGGCTGCGGACACCCCGATAATGGGCGGGATAAAGGCAAAGGATGAGCCGAGGAAGGCGGGTACTTTAGCGCCGGTAAGCAGGATGTAGATAAGGGTTCCCGTACCCGCCGTAAAAAGGGCGGTGGCCGGATTCAGCCCCGTCAGAATGGGCACCAGAATGGTCGCCCCAAACATGGCAAAGACATGCTGGATACTCAAGGGTATCCACATTCCCAGGGGCGGCCGTACCCGGGGCCCCATATTCTCAATCTGCGCCATAAATCCTCCTGAATAATTTCGCCTATTATACAATAAATTAAGCTTGCATTGCTACAAGATGTAATTTAAAATATATGATAAGCCCAGTTTGAGCTTATATCTTTATAAAGAGAGGAAAGAAATGAAGCGTTTCAAAAAATCTATATTGCTGATCTCCTGCCTGCTTATCGCGGCGGGAACGGCCTTTGCCGGCGGCGGCGGTCAGAAAAGCACAACGGGAGGGGGCAAACCCGTTCTGACCATCGGCATCGAATCCAATGCCTTTGTTACCGATTATAAAAACAACTACCTGACCAAGTATCTGGAGGAACTGCACGGCATTGACATCCAGTTCTATATGCTCCCGGAAAACCCTACGGAAATCAGGACCAAGGTTGCCCTGATGGTTTCCTCCGGGGATCTCCCTGATATCATCATTACCGATGACCTTACCCAGGAAGCTATTTTTGACTACGGCAGCAAGGGCGCCTTTATCCCCCTGGAGAAGTACCTTTCCAGCGCCTCAACCGCCCCTAATTTCTTTAAGATCCCCACAGAAGACCGGGCGAGCTATCTCAAGTTCGTAACCAGTGCAGACGGTCATGTTTACCATTTTGCCCGTTACGAGCCTGAAACCTGGAATCTGACCCCCAACCGGCAATACATCAACAAGGCATGGCTTGATAAACTTGGCATTAAGGAGCCCACTACCACCACGGAACTGCGGGCGGCCCTCATCGCCATCCGTGACCGGGACCCCAACGGCAACGGGCGCAAGGACGAAATCGGTATCACCGGCTGGTTCCGGGGAACCTATGGTGAAAACCCCATTATGGCGCTTATCAACTCATTCGTTTTCTATAACCAGTCCAGCTCCGGACCACAATTGACCCTTGACGCCGCCGGGCAGAAGGTTATTGCGCCCTTTACGGACCCGAATTTCCGCAAGGCCCTGCAGTACCTCAATACCCTGTACAAGGATGGGGTGCTTTCTGCTTCGACCTTTACCAATGATCAGCAGGCCTACCGCGCCGAGCTGAACAATAACCCGCCGATTGTGGCGTTAACCACCGCCGGGTCCTTGAGCAACTGGCCCAATGCGTCCCTTGACAATAACGCCAACTTCGCCGAACTGCGCATGATCGCGCCCTTCAAGGGGCCGGACGGCGTTGCCTACAGCTCTTATACCGGGTTTGTACCCAACTCAACCACCTTCATTACCTCCAAGAGCAAGAACCCCGATTTGGCCTTCAAGGTGATGGAGTCCATGCTTGATAACACCATTTCGATTATCCAGCGCTTCGGCGAGGAAGGGGTTGACTGGACACGGGACCCCGCCATTCTGGCCAAAGAGAGCAACGCCTATGTCTCCATGGGGATCTATCCCAGCCTGTCCATCGTGGAAACCTCCGATGTCTGGAACGCCCCTTCCAACAAATTCTGGAAGAACCAGGGCCCCCGCTACGCTTCCATGCAGCAGGGTAATACCCGCGGCAGTACCCAGGCGCCCTTTGTTCCGACTTCTTACGCGGCAATGGTGAACGGGTACAACTATAACTTCAATCTGGAGGCCCATCCCAAGTTCATCATTCCGAACCCGCTTAAGTATACCGCCAGCGAAGCTGAAAAAATCGCCGAACCGGTCATCAATGTCAGCGAGTATGTCTTGCAGTCCATTGCCGAATTTACCATCGGGCAGCGGGACATCAACAACGATGCCCAGTGGAACAGCTACCTGCAGAATCTGAACAGCCAGGGTCTGCCTGTCTGGATCAGCGCCGCCCAGGCCGCTTATGACCGGGTGAAGTAATTCCTTATTAGTTCTATAATTGATGGCCCTGCCGTAACATATACGGCGGGGCCTTGATTTACACAAAAAGGGGTTGAAGATGAGTACCCAAATGTCGCCGGAGTTGAAAGCCCGTTTGCACAAAAGCCTGATGATGAATATAAAGGCGCGGTGGCAGATTTATCTGCTTTTGGTAGTACCCTTGGTTTATCTCATAATTTTTGCCTATGGGCCCATGGGCGGCCTTATCATCGCCTTTAAAAAGTACAATTTTGCCCTGGGTATGCTGAAAAGCCCCTGGGTTGGGTTTACGAATTTCCGGCGCTTTTTTGAATCCTATAAATTCACCCAGGTGCTGACCAATACCCTCACCCTTTCTTTATATAGCCTTGTGGTGACCTTTCCCTTCCCGATTATCTTCGCCCTGATCCTCAATGCCCTTCCCGTTAAGGGTTACCAAAAGGTGATACAGACCGTAACCTATATCCCCTACTTTATTTCCACGGTGGTTATGGTGGGCCTTATCTTCCAGGTTCTGAATTACCGGAACGGCCTCTACGGTGCGCTTTTTATGCAGTTTGCCCATATTATGCCCCCGGATATCCTCGCGGTGGGAACTAATTTTAAACATATTTATGTATGGTCCGCAGTATGGCAGGGTACAGGCTATGCATCGATCATCTATTTTGCGGCCCTGGCCAATGTGGACCCCACCCTGCACGAGGCCGCTCTTGTGGACGGCGCTACCCGGTTCCAGCGGGTGCTCTACGTTGATATTCCTTCGATTCTGCCCACGGCCAGTATCATGCTGATCCTCGCGGTAGGCGGCCTTATGAATGTGGCCTTTGAAAAAACCCTGCTCATGCAGAATAGTCTTAACATAAACTTTAGTGAGGTGATTTCGACCTACGTCTATAAGGTAGGACTTGCCAGCGGCATTAATGATTTTTCCTTTTCCGCCGCAATCGGCATGTTCAATTCGGTGATCAATTTTATCCTGCTCGTCATAGCGAACTGGGGCAGCAAGAAGCTCAACGGAAGCGGCATATTCTAAGGAGAACCCATGGAAACTACCTGGAAAAACAGCAGCCTGAGTGACAAAATTTTCTACGCGGTTATTTTTGCCCTGCTTACCCTGTTTTTCATCATTGTTTTATATCCCTGTATCTTTGTCATAAGCGCGTCATTTTCCTCCGGGCAGGCGGTGCAGTCAGGAAGGGTTGTTTTTTTGCCGGTGGAAGCCGGGCTTAACGGGTACAAGACGGTGTTCCAGACAGGCCAGATATGGATAGGGTTCCGCAATTCCATTCTGTATACCCTGTTCGGCACCACGATCAATATCATCATGACCATGACCACCGCCTACTGCCTGTCCCGCTCGGATGTGCCGGGCCGGAACGGCATCATGCTCCTCTTTACCTTTACCATGTTCTTTAACGGCGGCATGATCCCCACCTACATGCTGATCCGGAACCTCCACATGATAAACACCCCCTGGTCCCTGATCATCCCCGGCGCTATCGGGGTCTACAACATGATCATCGCCAAAACCTTTATCCAGAACAGCATCCCCGGCGAAATGCTGGATGCGGCGAAGATCGACGGCT
>BOAV01000160.1 GCA_026002045.1 Spirochaetia bacterium
TCACAAACTCCGGTTGCAGGGGGGCTGCGCTGGAATGGGGAAGCGCAAATTGGGAGCCAAGCGCCTTTTTTCTCCTTCTCTTCCCTCTGTGTCCTCTGTGTAAATTCTCTGTGCTCTCTGTGGTTAAATTCTTCTTCTCTGTTTTGGGGCGTAAAAAAAGGCCGTCTCCCTGCAAAGGGAAACGGCCCTGTCTGCGCCAAACACCCTTGTTCAGTGTCTGGTCAGCTTCGCTTACTATTCAATGATCCATTCGATGTTAACTGGGTCGATGTTGTCACCATCGGAATCGACAGACTTCTTTGACCAACCTGTACCCCCGCGTATGTTAATATCTCCTTTATTGCAATAGAAAGAAAAGACGGTAGGATGACTCAGGAAGGTGAGGGCAAATTCACCCGCCGGATCACTATAATACCCACCAATACCTGCCACAAAATCACCTTTCCTATTGAGATAAAATCCCTCAAAGATGGGTATATTATTGCGGATGCGCCGAAATTTCTTTACCGGAATCTGGCCCGGTCCTATTCCCGGATAAACGCCCCTCCGGGCCTTGATGTACAGTTCATCTTTTTGGGGGAACGGTATAATCTGGCCTTCCCCTGGGTGTCTGAATATGAACAAGAGGAGATTGGGGAGATTGTCCGGAATATGGATCCCCGGAATCTTTCCGGCCTTATCGATCAGATGGGGGCATGGGTCCAGGGCTGCGCCGATGGCTATAAATTTGTCATTTTTAAAAGTGTAAAGCCCGCTTCAGCGGAGGAGCGGGTCATTGCCAAAACGGGTAAGGCCCTGTATTTGTCTTCAACCCAGGATGACTTTCCCGATTCTGATCCCCACCCCAAAAAGCGGCTTATCACCAAAGAGATATTCGAGCGGTACCTTGAAAGTACCGGGGTGAATCCGGCTTATGCGGATAAAGCCGCTGCCAGGATTCTCGATGGAAAATTCCACAAGGGTATTTTTTCCGACCTTTGGGTTCCCATTCTTTTTCAGGAATATGTGATTGGCTATATTCATACCTGGATCAGCGACAGGGACAAGAAGCCCTTCGATTATACGGTAGTGGATACCCTCTTTCAGTTTGCGGCGGTTCTGGCCTATTCATTCCACATAAACGGTTTTTTTGAAAAGGGCAAGATCAAGTCTACTTCCTTTGAAGGTAAGGTGATTGATATCAGCGCATCGGGGCTGCTCTTTGCCCATCCCCATTCCGCCCTTGACTCGTCGTTGATGCCGGACGCTGAGCTGATGATTAAATTTTCTGCCCTCAAGCGGATCGTCAATACCAATGCCAGGATCGTCCGCCGGTACCGGGATAATTCCCATAGCTACTTCGGCTGCCGTTTTCTGGATATGACCCCTGAGGACATGCGCTTTTTTTTTGAATTTCTCTACGGTAAACCCCTGACCGATAAGGACGCAGGCTTCCTTTCAGGTCAGGTGTAAAGCGAATTTTTTTTCTTACCGTTCCAGTTTGCGGTACACATAGCGATGGGGGCTGTCTGCGGCGGCGCCCAGTTTTTGTTTCCGCCATTCGGCGTATTCGGACCAGTTCCCGTCGTACCAGATCACTTCCCCGTCCTCAAAGGCCAGGATATGGGTAACGATCCGGTCCAGGAACCAGCGGTCATGGCTGATCACCAGGCTTACTCCGGCGAAGGTGTCCAGGGCTTCCTCTAATGCCCGCAGGGTGTTCACGTCCAGATCGTTGGTGGGCTCATCCAGGAGCAGCACATTGGCCCCTTCTTTGAGCATGAGCGCCAGGTTGAGCCGGTTCCGTTCCCCCCCGGAAAGGACCCCGACTTTTTTCGACTGATCCGCGCCGGAAAAATTGTACCAACTGCAATAGGCCCGTGAGTTTACTTCCCTGGTCCCGCCCAGCTTGATAAGGTCCAGCCCGCCGGAGAGCTGTTCCCAGACGGTCTTGTCATTATCGAGGTTCCCCCGCATCTGATCCGCATAGGCAAGCTTGACGCTGTCCCCCAGCCGCAGGGTCCCGCCGCCGGGCTTTTCCTCCCCGGTGATGATCTTGAAGAGGGTGGACTTCCCCGCGCCGTTTGGCCCGATGATGCCCACGCAGGCCCCCGGCGGGACGGTAAATTCGAGGTTTTCAAAGAGGATCTTTTCGCCAAAAGCCTTGGAAAGTCCCGTTGCTTCGATGACCAGCTGCCCCAGCCGCGGCCCGGCCGGGATGGTGATCCGGTTTTCCGAGGCGCCTGAAAGCCGCCCCTTCTCCCGCTCATCGTCCTGATAAAGTTTTTCGTACTGGGTGATCCGGGCCTTGCTCTTGGCGTGGCGGCCCTTGGGGCTCATCCGTATCCATTCGAGTTCACCGGCAAGCTGCCGCCGCCGCTCACTTTCGCCCTTTTCCTCCAGGGCCAGCCGCTTTTCCTTCTGTTCCAGCCACCCGGAATAGTTGCCCTTCCAGGGGATGCCTTCGCCCCGGTCCAATTCCAGAATCCAGCCCGCCACATTGTCCAGAAAGTAGCGATCATGGGTGACGGCGATAACGGTGCCCGCATACTCCCGCAGGTGCCGTTCCAGCCAGGCCACGGTTTCCGCGTCCAGATGGTTGGTGGGCTCATCCAGCAACAGGATGTCGGGCTTTTTGAGGAGCAGCCGGCACAGGGCCACCCGCCGACGCTCCCCCCCGGAAAGGTGGTCCACAACCTCGTCCCCGGCGGGACAGCGGAGGGCGTCCATGGCCAGTTCCAGCCGACTGTCCAGATTCCAGCCGTCTGCGGCCTCGATCTTTTCCTGAAGCTCCGCCTGTTTTGCCCCTAGCTTGTCGTAATCCGCATCGCTCTCGCCAAAGGCTTCGCTCACGGTGTCAAATTCCTTCAATAAATCAACCAGTTCCTGGACTCCCTCGGACACCGTCTCCTTGACGGTCTTCCCCGGTTCCAGATGGGGTTCCTGTTCCAGAAAACCGATGGTAAAACCGGGGCTAATCGAAGCTTCCCCGGCAAATTCCGTGTCCGCCCCGGCCAGTATCTTCAACAAACTGGACTTCCCCGAGCCGTTAAGGCCGATCACCCCGATCTTGGCCCCGTAAAAATAGGAGAGGCTGATATCCTTGAGTACCTGCTTGGTCCCGTGTTTCTTGGAAACCCGGTACATGGAATAGATTACTTTTTTATCGTCTACGGTAGCTGCCATGGGGGGAAGTATAGCACAGATCCCCTGCAACCGTGTAGTCTCCGCACATCCACAGGCACGGCAGCGGGAGGACGTCCCCCACCCGAATGAAGCTGGGGGAATCCGCCTACGAGCCCCCTTCGGGGTCTCTCCGGCGGGGACACCCAGAAATTCATTCGGGCGTGTGCCGCCCTCCCGCCGACTGCCCGTGGTTGTTTTGTCATAGGTAAGCGCCCCTTCACAAATTTTTTTACTTTTTTTTGTAAACTTACTTGACTTTTTTTAATTGGGTGGTATATATTTTTTACGTGATGAAACAATACTTGCTTTGTGCAATTACC
>BOAV01000161.1 GCA_026002045.1 Spirochaetia bacterium
ACAGAGCGCACCCCAAAACGTACCCCCCTGTCGTTTCCCAACCCAACCAAGGGGGGCACGGGGGGAAACCTAAGACAATTCCCCTTTCAGCATGATCCCCTTCCAGAACCGGGCCTCCGCCGTCCGCCCCTTCTCAAGCCCAAGCTCTTTCAGGCGCATTGCCAGGAACCGTTCACTACAGGCGTGTTCATTGTTCTCCTCACACCATTCCTGATACGCCCGGAAAATCTCCCGCGCCCTATTCCAAATGCTTCTTTTTCAAAAGCCGCTGCTTGCAGTACTCCTCTATGGTGTAGGTGGAGGCGACAAGCACAAAGCGGCTCAAGCTACCCTGCGGGTAGCAAGCATCCTCTCGGTCATCTATACCAAGGATCGCCTTAAAGTCCGCCGGGGGGATAAGTGAATGTAATTTTTCCTTTTCCATACGAACAGGGTAAAAGGGCTTTATTTGGTGAATCTCTACGTAAAAAGTGCAATTTTAAGGGAATCTTTCAGAATTTTTATTACTATAAAAAACCGGAAAAAAGCAGTATACTTTACTCATGGAAACCAAGCCTTTAGACGGCGAAAAGCTGGGGGAGCGCCTGAATCCCCTCAATGACTACCTCTTTGTGCGACACGAGGTTGCCTGACTAGCTGACTAAGATATGGGAAGGATGCCAAGACCCCATATCCTTTGGTCTGCCCCCTCCATTTGGGGTAATGCTACCCGCAGGTGCGTGGCTGGTAACGGCTGGGTGCCAAGCTGCGGGGACAAAGCGGTAAACGGACACCCCTATTCCGGTAACGCAAGCATAAATGATGTACCAGGAGCAGAAGAAACGAACTGTCGTAAGGCTCGTTAAGTCGAAACAAGCGAAAAGGGAGTGATACGCTTGAACCAAAAGGTGAGGGTTCGTATCCGGCCTTTGAACAGCGGGCGGATAAAATGGACAAGAAACCCCGGGCTAGAAGACAGGCTCTACCGTACATTGAACTGGTAGTCAGGCGGAACGTGGTAAGCCCGATGTACGCCCCACGCGGGAAACAGCGGGTAGAGGATGGTATAAAAAGCGAACGGCGGCCTGTAATGGGACGCATAGCCCTTCAAGATTTGGGGCGTTCCGAAAGGAAGCAGACTTATACGTAAGGTCTCAGATTGCAAGAAAAGCGAAAGCTGATGAACAAGGGAGAAGTGTATACCGGTGAAACGGACTGCGAACTTGGATGAAACGGGCAGAAGCCCGAAGAATGCCGCCTTACACTGGGAAGCAATAGACTGGTGGCAGGTGGAAACATTCATTAAGAAAGCTCAAGCCCGGATTGCAAAGGCGGCGGTCAAGGGAAACAAGAAACTGGCGCGGGAACTGCAACGGATGCTCACCCACTCGTATTATGCGAAACTGTGGGCAATACGGAAGGTAACCAGTACCAGAGGCAAACGGACAGCGGGAATAGACAATGAAAAGTGGGACAGTTCGGCAAAGAAATACCGGGCGGTAAGCAAGCTCGAAAAGAAAGGATACCGGGCGAAGGCATTAAAGCGGGTATATATAACAAAAAGCAACGGAAAGAAACGACCTCTCGGCATACCGACCATGACAGACCGGGCAATGCAGGCACTGGAAGCCTTGGCACTGGACCCGATTATCGAAAGCATCAGCGATAAAACATCCTTTGGGTTTAGAAAATCGAGAAGCTGTCAGGACGCAATGGCGCAACTATTCAGTACGCTGGCCCGGAAGACGGCGGCGGAATGGATAGTAGAGGGAGATATAAAAGCCTGTTTTGATGAAATCGCCCACGAATGGCTGTTAGAGCATACACCAATGGACAAACCCATCCTCAAAGAATTCCTTAAAGCGGGCTATGTGTACGAAAACCAGCTATTTCCGACAGAGCGGGGGACGCCGCAGGGCGGGATAATCAGCCCGACACTGGCAAATCACACGCTCAACGGGATAGACGGACTTTTGCGGGTAACCATAAAGCGAAAGACCATACGGAGGAAGGACTACTATGAAAGCGGACGGCAGAAAGTCCAGATGGTCAGATATGCCGATGATTTCGTAATAACCGCCAAAAGTAAAGAAGTCGCGGAAAACGTAAAAGAACTGGTGGGAAACTACATAGCGGAACGGGGATTGCAATTATCGGAAGAAAAGACGCTGATAACGAAAATCTCCGAAGGATTCGACTTTTTGGGATGGAACTTCAGGAAATACGACGGCAAACTGCTCATAAAGCCATTGTTATAAAACGGGGCAATAAAGGCGCCTATGCGCTGAGCGGGAATAGCTGGTACTCCGTAGATGTGATGGCCGACATTCCTGTGGTGGATACCACAGGGGCGGGGGATTCATTTAACGCAGGCTTTCTCTATGCCTTTCTTAAAGGGCTCCCTCTTACCCGGTGCATTGAATACGGAAACGCCTGCGGTTCCATCAGTGTGATGACCATCGGAGGGGCCAACGCAGACTTGAACGAAGATAAGGTCAAGGCCCTTATTGGATCTCACTTAAGGGCCGAAAGTGGGAATTGTTAAACAGCTTTCCCATCACAAAGACAGACCTTCATACGTTCCATAACCAGATTCCGTACTGCGTCCCGTGCAGGGGCGCCGTATTTTTTGGGGTCTATTGTTTTGGGGTTGCCTTCAAGATAAGCCTGCACCGCCCTGGTATAGGCGATACGCAGCTCCGTTGCAAAGTTTACCTTTGCTATGCCTCTTTTAATACATTCCCTGACAACATCATCCTCAAGGCCCGAAGCGCCGTGGAGCACCAGGGGAACCTGAATGATACCCCGCAGGGTGCTTATCAAATCAACATTGAGAACAGGTGTTACCGCATAAACCCCGTGCGCGGTGCCGACGCCCACTGCAAGGGACGAGACATTGGTCCTGGCAACAAACTCCTCGGCCTCGGCGGGATCGGTGTAGCCTGAGAGCGAACTTTTTGTATCGTCCTCTTTACCGCCGACTTTACCCAATTCGCCTTCTACCGGTATGCTGTTGGGTTTGCAAAATTTTACCACCGATGCGGTGAGGGCAATGTTTTCGGCAAGGGGCAGAGCGGAACCGTCTATCATTATTGAGGTATAGCCTTCGTGCAGCGCACGTGAAGCAAGGTCAAAAGTATCGCCGTGATCCAGGTGAATGGCAACTTCGGTTTTAACGCCCCGGGCGATGGCTGCGACATTTGCGTAATACAGGGCAAGGCTGCCATATTTTAAGGTTCCGGGGGTGGTCTGGATCATCACCGGGGCTTTTAGGGTTTCGGCAGCTTCGATAATGGCCTGAACCATCTCCATGTTTTCGGCATTAAAAGCGCCTACGGCCCAATGGCCTTCCTGGGCTTTTTTTAACATATTATCTGTAGTAACGAGCGGCATCATTCGCCTCCTATTTAATCTTCCCGGTAAAGCCGCAAGCCTGG
>BOAV01000162.1 GCA_026002045.1 Spirochaetia bacterium
TAATTTAGGAGTTTGCCATTGGCAAACTCCACACTCGCAGAAATAAACCAGTTGGCTACGCTCCATATCTGTTTCGCCCTTCTTACAAGAGCGTTACATTCAAAAAAAGGGAGAGGGAGAAGGGGTGAAACGCTTGCGCGTTTCATCTTGGAGTTTGCTTATGCAAACTCCCGGAAAGATTCTAAAAGGAAGGTTATGAAGCCCTTACGAGTTTCATACAGAACCGCATTACTGCTATCCCGTTGGTAAGGCTTTTCAGCCCCATCAGCTGGGGCTCCCCAACTGACTTTCTTCGCGATAACCCTTTCAGGCTATCGCTGTTTGTTTACAACAACCCTTAACGGACTGTTGCCGGAGTTTCCGCCAGGAAACTCCAAGAGAAAACTCCGTTAGGAGTTTTCTCACCTTTCACAGTGAAAGGAGGTGATCCAGCCGCACTTTCCAGTACGGCTACCTTGTTACGACTTCACCCTCCTCACTAAACGTACCTTCGACAGCGCGCTCCTTGCGGTTACGCTACCGGCTTCGGGTACCTCCAACTCGGATGGTGTGACGGGCGGTGTGTACAAGGCCCGGGAACGTATTCACCGCGCCATGCTGATGCGCGATTACTAGCGATTCCAACTTCATGAAGTCGAGTTTCAGACTTCAATCCGAACTACGGAAGGCTTTTGGTGCTTCGCTCTTGCCTCGCGGCTTCGCGTCACTTTGTACCTCCCATTGTAGCACGTGTGTAGCCCTGGACATAAGGGCCATGATGACTTGACGTCATCCCCACCTTCCTCCGGTTTGTCACCGGCAGTTCCGCCAGAGTCCTCAGCGTTACCTGTTAGTAACTGGCAGTAGGGGTTGCGCTCGTTGCGGGACTTAACCCAACACCTCACGGCACGAGCTGACGACAGCCATGCAGCACCTGTGAAAAGACCGATTGCTCGGCTGGTACATCTCTGCACCATTCCTCTCCATGTCAAACCCAGGTAAGGTTCCTCGCGTATCATCGAATTAAACCACATGCTCCACCGCTTGTGCGGGCCCCCGTCAATTCCTTTGAGTTTCACCCTTGCGGGCATACTCCCCAGGCGGTACACTTATCACGTTCGCTTCGGCACTGAACCGCTCGGCCCAACACCTAGTGTACATCGTTTATAGTGCGGACTACCAGGGTATCTAATCCTGTTTGCTCCCCGCACTTTCGTGCCTCAGCGTCAGTCATTGGCTAGCAGCTCGCCTTCGCCACCGGTGTTCTTCCGCATATCTACAGATTTCACCCCTACACGCGGAATTCCAGCTGCCCCTCCATGACTCTAGTTATACAGTTTCCATGGCAGTGACAGGGTTGAGCCCTGCCATTTCACCACAGACTTACATAACCGCCTACGCACCCTTTACGCCCAATAATTCCGAACAACGCTCGCCCCTTACGTGTTACCGCGGCTGCTGGCACGTAATTAGCCGGGGCTTATTCATTGCCTAACGTCATCACGAGGGCATTCCCTCCCCCGCTTATTCTTCAGCAATAAAAGGACTTTACAACCTCACGGCCTTCTTCATCCACGCGGCGTCGCTCCGTCAGACTTTCGTCCATTGCGGAATATTCTTAGCTGCTGCCTCCCGTAGGAGTCTGGGCCGTATCTCAGTCCCAGTGTGGCCGTTCACCCTCTCAGGCCGGCTACCCATCTTCGCCTTGGTAAGCTCTTACCTCTCCAACTAGCTAATGGGACGCGGGCCCATCTCACGGCGGCGCCAAAGCGCCTTTCTTTGCAGAGCCACAGCCCCGCAACCACATCCGGTATTACCCACTATTTCTAATGGCTATCCCCGGCCGTAAGGTAGGTCACCCACGCGTTACTCACCAGTCCGCCGCTCTAGGGGGATTGCTCCCCTTGCCGCCCGACTTGCATGCTTAAGACGCGCCGCCAGCGTTCGTTCTGAGCCAGGATCAAACTCTCCATGATATGTTTTCTATCTGCCCGAAGGCAGGTAGATTATCCATGTTGAGCGCAGCTCGCTTCCAGGCTTTCACCCTTCAGCTCGCCGCTCCTTCCTCTCTAATACGCTTGCGTATCTTTCCTCTTTCCTTAACTCCACCACACTACGCCCCAAGATGATTGGCCTAGGCCAATCATCCCAAGACCAAGCGCAGCTTCGTCCCTTCTCCCCTTCCCTATATTGCCAAAGAACACTGAAGCCTTAACTTCCGTCAAAACTTCTCCCCGCCTGTTTTAGGCGGATTTGCAGACATTACTATATTCGTCCGCTTTTTGTCAAGTCCCTGTTGTGTTTTCTGTTTATCTTTGAATAAAACTACAACTAATCAGGTAAAACAACATCATACACCTTTTTATAGGTGACAAGGGTCAATATACACAATTTGAATCTACCATGTCAATAGTTTCGGCCATAATTTTCATCAAATTTCGCTTTTTTTTGTCTTTCTATATATCCCAAGATAGTCGGCAAAGGAAACCAGTGCAATTACGGTGGAAATACAGAAAACAACCAGGGCAGCGATACGAAAAATGTCAAAATAGGGACCTTCGATCCCCAGGCGCCGGAGGCTGGCGGCAAGGAGGGCGATGGCGCCGGCAGCAATATAGGTTACGGTCTTTATTTTTCCCCCCATCCGGGCGCCCATTGCGATGCCTTTTTTCAGCATCAAATTCCGGATAAACAGGATACTAAACTCCCGGTACAGTACCACCAAAAACAGGGCGGCCGGGAAGATTCCATCAATCACGAAAACAAGAAAATAGGTGATCTGCACCAGGGTATCCGCAAAGGGGTCGAATAGTTTGCCGAAATCGCTGACTTCCTTACGGCTGCGGGCTACTTTACCGTCAATCATGTCGCTTATTTCGGAAACGAGAAAAAGCGCCCAGAGCACCGGTACGGTCCATTGGGCCGCCCCCGGCAGCAGGTACACAACAAAGAAGCAAGGGGCCAAAAAGAGGCGCGAAGCCGTGATTTTATCCGCTAAGGTCATGGACTCAGTATGGGTTGCGGGGATAGAAGCGTCAAGAGAGAGGACAGAGCAGCTTCCATAAGATGATCCTGAAATGTTCAGTGCATAATGGTGTATTCCTGGACTATCTGAATCTCGGTCCGGACCGTTAGGGGACCGGCAGCTTCCCTGGCCGCGGTAAGGGCCGCTTCTATCAATGACTGGGAATTGGCCACGCCGTAGAGGGTTGCCATGTTATTCGAGACAGCGGCCTCAAGGAAATGGATGGGGATTTCCTTTTCGTAAATGATATGGTGCTTAATCTGCTGGGCCAGGGTCAGCTCCTTGATCCGGGCCATGTTTTGGGTATCGGTTTCGGCGGTGACCGTATGTTCCAGGTAATTTTTAGCGATATCCGTACAGGCGGCGGGAGGCAGGTAGCCGGTATTGATGG
>BOAV01000163.1 GCA_026002045.1 Spirochaetia bacterium
TCAATGATATTTATCCCGTTTTTTGCAAATTTCCTATAAATTCTATCGGTTTAATCTAAGTAATTTTATTTTGATATTATATATACTATTATAATCAGTTATAGGCTCATTGTAAAGTCTTTTTATTAGCTATTAGCATAAAATTTATGAATTTGCGGGCCGTTTTTATCGTTAATTTAAAAAAATTCAGGAAAAAAGAGGGGGTTTCGCAGATGAAGCTGGCGGAAAAGTGCAATACCGCCGCAGACGCCCTGGCTGCAATCGATCCCCATGCCCGGCTGTCCTGGTATGAAGAAAGCGGCGATTCCCCCGAAAACGAAATCCCCTTACGGAAGAATTTGTTCAGGCTGAAGGAATTGCCGGATTCTACGGAGCGTTTATGATTTCATATTTGAGGAGCCCGCTATAATTCCGGTTGTTTTTTGTTCCGTAGATCTCCAGTTCCTTTAATTCGGACGGAATATCAAAAGATAATTCAAAAATCCCCGATGAATTCTTTTCAAAAAAAGTTAACTCTCCGTTGATTATTATGGCAAGGCGAGTATAATCTTTGGACTCTATTGAAAATAGCTCGGTTGTACCTGCGGTTAACCCGCCTTTCAATGGGGATATCAATCTGGTATTTGCGGCGTCTGCAAATGTTGTATAGGCGTCGGGGTAACGCCTTAACATGCTTCCCTGAAAACCCTGATAGCCCTGGGCCGCCCTAATATTAACATCAAGGACAGATTCCATCATTTCAAGTGACAGCTCAAGCAGGTTATGAATCTTTATCGCCGCATTATTTCTTACAGTATCAAACTGATCTTCACGGTAGTAATAATGATTATTATCGGCAACCTTGAAATATGAATCCTTAAACAAATCACTTTCCTTTTCGGTTATTTTCTTTTCCGCAAAAAGCCGATCAAGGCCGGGTAATATACTGCCTTCAAAGGTTCCGACATCAATACGATCCTGAACTTTCTTTTCATTTTTTAATCTGGCAAAGATATGTCCCTCATACGCCTGGGTATCGGGTTTATGGGTTGGCCAGGCTTCGCGCGGCAGCTCTACGCCAATGTGCTTTCGGTTCGGGAAAAGGAATATGTGGAAGCCGCTCGGGCGGTGGGTACGAGAAATACCGCTGTGATGGTTAGATACATTCTGCCCAATGCCTTTGCGCCGGTTCTGGTGGTGTATACCTTTCAGCTGGCCAATGCCATCCTGGCGGAGGCTACCTTGAGCTTTTTGGGTATGGGGGTACAGCCCCCGGCGGCCTCCTGGGGGAATATCCTCTATGCCGCCCAGTCTATCTCGATCCTTTCAACCCGGCCCTGGATGTGGCTTTCAGCGGGGCTCTGCCTGCTGGTAACGGTGCTGAGCATTAACTTCCTGGGGGACGGTCTGCGGGACGCCCTGGATCCCAAGATGAAGCTGTAGGAGACAGACACGATGGCAGTTCCGGTGCTGGAAGTTTCCAATCTCAGAACCTCTTTCCATACCGAAGAGGGCATGCTCTGCGCCGTTGACGGGGTAAGTTTTACCGTCGAGGCCGGGCATACTCTGGGTATTGTAGGGGAATCCGGCTGCGGAAAAAGCGTTACCTCCCTTTCCATCCTGAAACTGCTGCCCCGCCGTACCGCCCGGATAGAGCAGGGTTCTTCGGTCAAGCTGAAGGGGGAAGAACTCACCACCAAATCCAACCGGGCCATGTGCGATATCCGGGGCAACAAGATCGCCATGATCTTCCAGGATTCCATGACCTCTTTAAACCCTGTCCTGACCATAGAAAAGCAGATGGTGGAAACCTTCCTTACCCACCAGAAAATCAAAAAGGATGAGGCCCGGAGGCGGTCCGTTGAAATGCTCCGCAAGGTGGGGATACCCTCGCCGGAACTACGGATTGGCCAGTACCCCCATCAGCTTTCCGGGGGGATGCGCCAACGGGTGATGATAGCCATGGCCCTTTCCTGCAGCCCGGATCTGCTCATCGCAGACGAGCCCACCACCGCCCTGGATGTAACCGTTCAGGCACAGATTCTGGAGCTGATGCAGCAGCTTAAGCAGGACTTTAACACGGCCATCCTTCTGATTACCCATGATATGGGGATTGTGGCGGGTATGGCGGATCATATCCTGGTGATGTATTCCGGCTATGTAATGGAATACGCAGACACAAAAAGTCTTTTTTCCCGGCCCCTTCATCCCTATACCGAAGGTCTTTTACAGTCCATACCCCGGTTGGATCAGCGGGTGGAGGAACTCCATGTTATCCAGGGGGTGGTCCCCAGTCTGCTCCACCTGCCCCCCTATTGCGTTTTCGCGGAACGCTGCCCCTATGCGGGAAAGATCTGTTTCCGGAAAAGGCCGGATCTTTTTAAGGCGGGGGATGCGCAGGTCCGCTGTTTCCGGCACAGTGCGGAATGGGACGGCCCGGTATGACCCTTTTGGAAACCAGGAATTTGAAAAAATATTTTCCCGCCAACCGGGCCGTCTTAAAGAAGAACCGGGCCTTTGTTAAAGCGGTGGACGATATCAGCCTGTCCATTGATCCGGGGGAGACCCTGGGACTGGTGGGAGAGTCGGGATGCGGCAAATCCACCTTTGGGCGGCTGGCCCTTCGCCTGATAGAACCCAGCGCGGGAAGCATCCTGTACCGGGGGGAGGATATCTCCCAATACGATCCGGAGAAGATGCGGAATATGCGCCGGCTTATGCAGATCATCTTTCAGGACCCCTATGGCGCCCTTAATCCCCGGATGACTGTAAAGGAAGCTATTGCGGCGCCTCTGGAGGCTTTTAAGATCGGGGACAAAAAGGAACGGGAGGATAGGGTAAAAAAGATCATGGATCGGGTGGGTCTGCGGCAGGATCAGATCTACCGGTTTCCCCATGAATTTTCCGGGGGGCAGCGGCAGCGTATCGTCATTGCCCGGGCCCTGGTGGTGAACCCCCAGTTTATCGTATGCGATGAACCGGTGTCGGCCCTGGATGTTTCGGTCCGCAGCCAGGTTATCAACCTGATGCGCTTACTCCAGCGGGATTTCGATCTGACCTATCTTTTTATCTCCCACGATCTTTCGGTGATCAAACATATGAGCAGCCGGGTGGCGGTGATGTATCTGGGACGTATCGTGGAATATGCGGACAAGGACGAGCTTTTTGAACATACCCTGCATCCCTATACCCAGGCCCTTATGTCGGCGATCCCCGTGCCGGATGCGGAGGCCCCTTTGAAACCGGTGCTCCTGCGGGGGGAAATGCCCAGCCCCATCCATTTGCCGCCGGGATGCCGCTTTGAAGGCCGCTGCCCCCGGAAGATTCCAAGGTGCGCCGAAGAGGAGCCTGCCCTTAAAGACCGGGGCGGGGGGCATCTGGCGGCCTGTCATTTG
>BOAV01000164.1 GCA_026002045.1 Spirochaetia bacterium
GGCAATGGCTTTGGCCAATTCCGGGCTCCGGCGGTACCGGGGCGCGCGTCCTTCCAATTTGGCGGCGATAGCCTCCCGGGCATCGGCGAGCAGGGTCTGTTGTTCTTCCTGGTTTATGACAAAGTCCATGATTTCAGTATACCTCCAATAGCCGAAAATTACATATCCTCCATTGAGAAGCCCCGGAATTCAACTTTGTATTTTTCCAGCTCTTTCTGAATTTTTGCAGCCTTGATGGTCAACGTAGAAATGTTTATCTTCTTTGGGTTCCGCTTTACCTCCGCGACAATTGCGGTTTTGTCCAGATCGTCCAAGGCCACGATGTCGATTTCGTTTTCACCCTTGCTGTCCCAAAAACTGCCGATGCCGGTTGTTCGCTTTTCTTCGCTTATTTTTTCCTGAAAATAATTTTCCAGAATAAAGCCGCTGTAGGTTTCGTAATCCTTTTCTATCAATTCCCGCAGCAAATCTAAGCGTCCCATTTCGACGAGGCCCTGATTGGGATAGACGAAGCGGAACCAGAACCTGAGGTAATTGTCGCCGATCTTCCAGCGGGCCTTGCGGCTTTCCGGTTTGGAGAAGACCGGCTTGCTTTTGATGATAAGTGAATACTCCCTTTCCAGATTCACCAGATAGGCCCCGGTGTTTTTGCCGATGATCGAATCTATTTCACTTTGGGTATTCTTGCCTGCGGCGATGAGCTGCAGGATCGAAAAATAGGTGCCGTAGTCTTTCCCGAATTCGGATATTAAAAGATCCTTCCCTTCGTTGAGAAATGGCGAATCTGCGGCGGTAACCATATCAAGCATTTTGTTTTTGTTCATTGCGCCCCCGTCCATGAGGAGGCTGATATACTTGGGAACGCCCCCGGAGATCATATAGAGGCACAGTAGATCTTCTGCGGTATAACGGGGGTTATAATCGGAGAGGATTTCCTTGATGACGCTTACCGTAAAGGGCTTAAGGATGATCCGGGAAGTGAGCCTGCCGAAGAGGGGTTCCTTTGCGTTTTCGAATATCCTCATCATCATGGAATAGATGGAGCCGCAGGCGATAAAGTTGATCCTTGCCCGGTTTTGGTACTGATCCCAGAGGTTCTGAATTTCCCCGAAAATGGCCGGGTTTACCCGCTCAAATTCCTGAAACTCGTCAATGATCAGGGTGTAGGGTTCCTTGACGGAAAAGAGCAGCAGTTGTTCAAAGAGATCCCTGAACCGGCTTACAACGCCGAAGATTTGCAGGCCCAGGGCTTCTTCGGCGATTTGTTGAAACTGTGCGCAGAGCAGGGCCTCGTCCTGCCGGCTTACAAAGAGGTAGAGGTACTTCTGGTTTTTTACAGCTTCCATGAGCAGTACGGTCTTGCCGATCCGCCGCCGCCCTGCCATCACCGTAAAGCCCGGGTTTTTTTTTGAGTTTATCCGGCTGCGGTTGAGGCTTTCCAGTTCTTTCTTCCGGTCATAAAAATCCATATTAATGTAATCACCATTAAGTTAATATACATTAAGATAGCAGATGTTAACTTAATTGTCAATGGGTAAACCATTGGGATAGACACAATTCCGCTTCGGCGCTATATTCAGTTATCCCATGAAGCGCCGCCCTCGTCCCGCAGTATTTACCGCCGCCATCAAGTATTCCGTCCCGGTCCTGCTGGGCTATCTTGCCATCGGCGTGGCCTTTGGGCTCCTCCTGTCCGATGCGGGCTATCCCTGGCCTCTTGCGTTGGCGATGAGCGTGATCATGTACGCCGGGGCGGGGCAGTATATCGCGGTGGGGCTCTTTGCCGCCGGGGCCGGCCTTTGGGAGGCCTGCCTGGTGCAGTTGGTGGTAAACGCCCGGCACATGGCCTATGGGCTGAGTATGCTGAAGCGTTTTAAAAAGGCGGGAATCTATAAATATTACCTTATCTTTGCCTTAACCGATGAAACCTTCGCGCTCCTTTCATCCCTGCCCGATGAGTTGACCGCAGACACCGGGGAGGGTAACCGGGGACGGTTCATGTTTTATGTGGCATTGCTGGATCATCTCTACTGGGTTGCCGGTTCGGTGATCGGCGCGGTGGTGGGCGCCGTCATCCCCTTTGATATGGAAGGAATCGGCTTTGCGCTTACCGCTCTTTTTATCGTCCTGATGATCGAGCAGATTCTGCGGGTCCGGAAGCCCGGCATCTTTATCATCGCCGCCGCCGCTGCGGTGCTTGCGGTGTTCCTCCTTCCCGGCAGGGTCTCGCTGCTTTCGGCAATGGCGCTGTCTCTGGCGCTGGCGGCGTTGCCGGGCAAGGGGCGGGGTTCCTAATGTCGAATCAGATGCTCACTATCCCCCAGGCACTTATATACACCTTCGCTATGGGTGCGGTCATCCTTTTCTGCCGGGCCTTTCCTTTTTTGTTTTTTCGGCAGGGGCAGGGAATCCCCGGTGCGGGGAAAAAATCCCGGCGGGAGCTTTTTCTGGCCTTCGTGGAAAAAATCGTGCCCCCGGCGGCCATGACGGTATTGGCCTTCAATGCCATTGCCGGGTCCCTGCAAAGCGGGTTTCGGGAAGGCAGGGCGGCCCTTATCGCAGCGGCCTTTACCGCTCTGGTTCACCTCTGGAAGCGGAACCCCCTGATCAGCATCTTTGGGGGGACTGCGGTTTATATGATTCTGGCTAATTCCCCTATCGCCCGCGAACTTTTCCGCCCCTTTTAATAAGAGAAGGCCGGGCTTTAAATGCACATCCATCCACCTATGGACCGTAAGCCCCTGACCAAAGGGATAGGAGTCCGCCGGTACTTGTTGCCGCACGAACCACCAGTTTATTAAAGGAATGGACTTCGGTATCGGCAAGAAAGTCTTCCAGGGGCATCCACAAGCACTCGGCAAGTTCTGTCTGGTCCATAGTGATTTCCGTGGAAAGGGCTGAAAGGCGGCAAACTCATCAGGGTTTTCCCTCCTTGCCTTGCCCCTGATAACGACATCTATAAACGATTTGAGGGCTATTCAATCCCGCCCCAAAAAAACGGCGATTATGCGTTTCTCCTGCACCTGGTCAAATCCCTCAAGTCCAACGGAAAGGGTTGCATCGTCATGCCCCTGGGTGTCCTTGCTATCATGCCTAATAAATCATTCAACAGTGATTTTGTATTTTTTGCTTTAGACTTGATGACAGAAAGTATTAGAAGAAATGCCGGTGAAACAGCAGGTCCGATAATTAATAAAACCGAGTTTGGAAATATTGAAATTCCCCTTCCCCCCACACTTGTCGAACAAAATATCATCGCCGAAGTTCTTTCTGATATTGATTCTTTGATTCGTTGCGAGGGGTACATACCCTGCTTGCGGCGGGGTATGTTGATGAATATCTTTTTTTCTTATATAAAATTATGAA
>BOAV01000165.1 GCA_026002045.1 Spirochaetia bacterium
AAGCCCACCCATGCGTCAAGGTCCGAAGTACAACTGTTGCAATGTACCATGGCCACCGGTTTTCCCGTGGGGGTGGTGACCATATCGATCTCCGGGTACACCCTTGAAAGTTCCTTTTCCAGCACGATCATTGCAAACACCGATGTGCCCGCAGAAATATTACCGGTACGCACCGCAACGCTGTTTGTCGCAACCATGCCGGTTCCCGCGTCCCCTTCGGGGGGGCAGAGGGGAATAGCGGACCCCTCCAATGCTTTGAGGCCGCCGCCCGGATCAAGCAACGCCGCGCCTTCAGCGGTGAGAAAACCGGCGTTTTCTCCGGCGTTTAAAACTTTTGGCAGAATATCCCGCAGCTTCCAGTTAAATTTCAAATCACCTATGAGCGAATTAAATTGGCCAAGCATTTTCTCGTCATAGTTGTTCGTTTTACTATCGGTGGGAAACATACCGGCTGCTTCACCAACGCCCAGCGCCTTTTGACCGGTCAGCTTCCAGTGTACGTACCCGGCAAGGGTGGTCAAGAATGAAATATCCTTTACATGATCTTCGTTATTCAGAATTGCCTGATAGAGATGAGCGATACTCCAGCGCTGGGGAATATTAAAATGGAATTCTTCCGTTAACCGCTTCGCCGCCTCTTCGGTAATGGTGTTACGCCAGGTGCGGAATGGGGCAAGCTGTTTCCCGTCCTTGTCAAAGGGCAGATAGCCGTGCATCATCGCGGAAATACCAATGGCCCCTACCGTTGACAGGGATGCGTTGTAACGGCTGCGAAACTCTGCGGACAATTTTTGTACGGCGCTTTGTATCCCCCGCCAGACATCATCCGGGTGATAGGTCCAAAGGCCGTCCTCCAGCCGGTTTTCCCAGGTTTCGCTGCCCGATGCAAGGGTTGTGTAATCTTCCCCTACCAGGACCGCTTTGATGCGGGTGGAACCCAATTCTATACCAAGTGTCGTCTTGCCGATATTAATCATCTCTTTGACATCCATGCTGCTAACTCTTCTTTGCTATTGATTTGCGTGTACGTTCATATTATATATCTGAATTTTATTCTGTCCACAAAATTCGTAAAAAAATCAAAAATATAACGTTTGTCAAAAAAATTTTGCGGCATTGCACATACTGTTGTTATACGCCCTGATGGCGGCGTTTATCCGGTTGTTAAAGTCACCTTTCGAGGCGTTAATAAAGTCAACCTGAAATATGGGCATGACTGCAAACCGCTCCGCAAAGCCCTTTTGGTCCGGCAGTTTGTAATTGAAGTCCTCGGCAAAATCAAGAAGGGACCATCCAACCGAAGTACGGAAGATTTCGCCCGCGCCGCCGAGTTTTTTGGTCTTTTGCGTCTGGTTTACCCTGAACATTTTTGAGTACTTATCCCAGTTCGCCTTGATATACGCTTCCTCATTTATAATACCCTTGAAAATCTCATCACTGGAATTACTTTCGTGCCAGAGCATCCGTATTGCCGTGTAGTCCGACCTGTCGGCATTGACGGGATCCGTTTCATCATAGTAACTGTAAATCTTATTGGCCAGGCCCTCCGCCGAAGCGGCCGCATCAGGGGTTTCATCGCTGCAGAACAGCATGACAATGCCGCTTTTTGCACCCCTGTCCGTCAAAGTATTATACCTTAGCTCCCAAACCTCAGCGGCGCCCTCCCCCGCCGTCTTATAGGGGATGTAATCAAACAGACTACGCCCTTCAAACTTGACGCCATCGACGTAATTCAAAAACTCAACAAAGGTCTTTTGGCTCAAAAGGTTCAACTGATGGAAGTTCAAAACCACAACTTCCCCCGGATTTTCTGCAAGAAATTGCAGCATCTGCTCGAGCTGTATTTTGAAGGGAGCGGAAATAAAACCGTGCTTGGTGTAATAATCGCCCTCATGCCATGAAATGCGCACATCAATATAGCGCGCCCCCGCACGCAGCTGATCATAAGCGTCAAGATTCTGCGCCCTGGTAAAGCGCCTTGAAATGCCCCAAAATAATTGCCTAAGACCGGGTTTTGTTTGGAAGGCGCCCTTCGCCACCTCCCACGGGTCATCCGCAGAGCTCCATTTTATCCGGTTGGAAAAGCTGTCATGGCTGGCGAGTAGCGCAAGGTCGATGATTCGCGGGTTCGCCTCGGTGATGCCCTCTATCAAAGAAACGGCATGGGAATAATCCGCCGTCGGCTTTTTCGTCACCCTATCCCCGGTGACTTCAAACAACACGGCGAATAGCAAAACCAAGACCAACAGGCAAATACCAACGATTGCGCCGATCCTGTTCAGTATGCTTTTTTTCTTTCCCATATATTCCCCCCTAAATCCGCGCCACGCCGCTTTTCCGAGCCGCCTCTGAGACGGCTTTTGCCACCGCGTCTTTTACCCGGGGGTCAAAGGCGAAGGGCAAAATGTGGTCGGCGGCCAGTTCATCACCTACCAAACCGGCAAGGGCGCAGGACGCGGCGATTTTCATGTCGTCGTTGATGTCACCGGAGCGTACATCCAGGGCGCCCCGGAAAATGCCGGGGAAGGCGAGGACGTTGTTGATCTGGTTGGGAAAGTCGCTGCGGCCTGTGCCCACCACCGCCGCCCCTGAGGCCAGGGCGAGGCCGGGCATGATTTCCGGGGTGGGGTTGGCCATGGGGAAAACGATGGCCCCGGGAGCCATGGATTTCAGCATTTCCGGGGTGACTACCTTTGGAGCGGACACGCCGATGAACACATCCGCTCCGGGGATCACATCCGCGAGCCTGCCCTTTTTCCCCGCCCGGTTGGTCATCTTTGCAAGGACCGCAAGTTCGCTGTCCATCTCCGGCCGGCCCTCGTAAATCACCCCGAACTTGTCCGTGGCAATCACCTCATTCAAGCCCATAGCGACCAGGAGCTTGATGATCGCCGTCCCCGCCGCCCCGGCCCCGCTGGTCACCACTTTAATTTTGTCCATGGATTTACCCACCACTTTCAGGGCGTTGATCAGGGCCGCGAGGACGACCACGGCGGTGCCGTGCTGGTCATCGTGGAACACGGGGATGTCGCAGCGCTCCTTCAACTTGCGCTCTATCTCGAAACAGCGGGGGGCGCTGATGTCTTCCAGGTTGATCCCGCCGAAGCTGCCCGCGAGCAGGGCCACGGTGTTCACGATGTCGTCGACCTTTTTGCTCCGCACGCAAAGGGGGATTGCGTCAACCCCGCCGAATGCCTTGAAGAGCACGCATTTCCCTTCCATTACGGGCATCCCCGCTTCGGGGCCGATGTCCCCCAGGCCGAGCACGGCGCTGCCATCGGTGACCACCGCCACCGTGTTCCAGCGCCCGGTAAGCTC
>BOAV01000166.1 GCA_026002045.1 Spirochaetia bacterium
TGATACATCAGCGTACTCACATTATGTTCTTTATGGATGATCTCACTCATCCTTCTAGTATATTCTTACTTTCAGCCGCGGCAAGCCGCGGGGTATTAAACCGTATAGGCTTCGCCTAATAAAAACATGGCCTTTATGCTTTTCATAAAAACCCTCCTTGATTGTGTGATTGCCAGTCCCTAAGATTATAGCCCTTATAAGGCGAAGTGTTAAACCTGTAATTCTTAATATAATCTATAGAATAAAAAATATATACTAAAGAAAATTGTGTCAAGTTCTATAGGTAATTATTCTTGTTCTATGGATATAGCCGGGCAATTGCAATATGTAATTGATCAAATTAAGAAAATGCGTGTTCAGAAGGGGTTTTCACAGATGGAATTGTCATTACGGTCAAATTTAACCCAAAGTTTTCTGGCTAACCTCGAAAAAGGGAAAAAGCTGCCGTCCGTACTGACGATTATAAAAATAGCCGATGCTTTGGAGGTAAATCCTCAGGATTTTTTCCCCGAAAAGACCAATTCCGGAACTAAAGAGCATATTAAAGCAAAAATAATCAGTCTTCTTGAGTCTTTATAATTCCTATCGACAAACGGCCCGAGGGGACGTATATTTAGGGCAGGGGTCAATTATGGAGACAACACAGGCAATAGGCGAAGGGCTGACTTTTGAGAAAGTTTGGGCGGCCCTGATGGAAAATAGGGAGCAGATAAAAGAAACCGCTAAGCAGGTCGGGATGCTTGGCAACCGTTTCGGTGAAATGGTTGAATATATGGTCGTGCCGAATCTGGTGGCAAAATTCCATGAACTGGGCTTTGAATTTGAACAAACCAACCGCGGTATGGTAATCAGGAATCAGAAACACAATATTTTCACTGAAGTTGACGCTTTTCTGGAAAACGGCGATAAGGTGGTGGCTGTTGAAACCAAGACCAAACCCAAAATTAGCGATATAGACGAGCATATTGAGCGCATGGAAAAACTGCGCAAAGTTGCGGATTTGCGTAATGATAAACGGAAATATCTGGGCGCTATTGCGGGGGTGATTTTCGGCGATAGTGAGAAAACCTATGCATTAAAAAATGGCTTTTATGTGGTTGAACCGTCAGGAGACACATTCAATATCACGGAGCCAACAGGCACGTATTATCCGCATGAATGGTGATTGTGTTTATATGGACCTTTTCCTCCTGCGCCAATCCATTCACTCCTCTGCTGAAATGACCTTCTCCCGCTCAGGTGGCCCCGGCGGGCAGAACGTCAACAAAGTAAATACCAAGGTGCAGCTGCGGCTCGCTCTGGGCGATTTGGCGGGGCTTTCAGAAATAGAAGTTACCCGTATACGGGAAGTTCTTGCAAATCGCATCACCACCGCTGATGAACTCATTATTGATTCCAGCGAGGAGCGGTCCCAGCGGACCAATCTGGAACGAGCCTATTCCCGGATGGAGGCCCTTATTGCCTCGGCGGCGCGGCTCCCCAAGCACCGGCGGCCGACCAAACCGTCACGGGCAAGCCGGGAAAAAAGGCTGCAAACCAAACATATCCATAGTCAGAAAAAAGCGGGGCGGAAAATCCGGCCCACGGAGGATTAGGAAAAGTTTCACGTGAAACTTTTCCTATCCGGGGCATACAGTCTTAATAGTTGTCCTTTAATGTTTCACGTGAAACATTTATTCCGCAGTGTACACCAGAACGGCTTCGCGGCCGTCCTCATTTTTGGTAAAGAGCTCAAGGTTCCCCTTCCCGATATTCCAGCGGTAAATGTTTTGCAGATAGGCGAAGTATTCGTGTTCCTTGAGAGCTTCCGGCTCGCGGAAGGCGGCCATGAGGGTTGCGGCGATATTTTTTATCTTCAGCGATTGACCCTCACCCGCTTCGTAGGGGCCCCGGTAACGGTTCGGGACGCCCTTGCCCTGTAATTGCCCGGCATCGAAACTCAGGGTAAAAACATCCGCAAAACCTTCTTCCGCCAGGGCATCCCGGTCAAGAGGAATATTTAGCGGAGCGGTCCGCACTTCAATCAACTTCCATTCTTTTCCCTGGACATCCGTGAACGACAGTGCTGTTTCCTGCACCGACGCAGACACTGGTGCACTCACACAGGCGGCGCAGAGGGCCAGAACAGTCAGGGCCAAGACGACATTTTTTAATAATGTGTTCATACAAATCTCCTTAATATAAGGATACGAAAATCCGGCCCATTATGCAAAATTTATTCGCCATCGTCAGGGACATCCGCCGGGGGTTCCTCATCGCTGTCCGCAAAGAGTTCCCCGTTCCTCTCCCTGTCCACCGGAACCGGTACTGGACCTTTTTCCGCAGCCGGGGCTACCTCATCTTCCTTGACGATCCGGTCCACACCGATGACAAAATCGGGCTTTTCAATACTGAGAATACGGACACCCGAAGCGCTGCGACCCATGATCCGGATAGCCTTTACTTTAAGTTTGATGGACTTGCCCTGGCTGGTGATGCACATGATTTCCTCGTTTTCCTGCACATTAACGCAGCCCACCAGTTCCCCGGTTTTTTCGCTGACGGTGTAAATCTTCTGGCCGCGGGTACCCCGGCCATGGGAGCTGAACTCGCTAAAGTCCACCCGCTTGCCAAAGCCGTATTCGGAGAGGAGTAGCATGGTTTCCGCGTCCACCACCCGGAGGAGCCCGGTGAGTTCGTCATCATCGTCCAGCTTCATGCCGGTAACACCGTGGCCGGCCCGGCCCATAGCCCGGATAGCCTCCTCGTGGGTGCGCAGGGCCTGGCCTTTCCGGGAGATGAGCACCACCTCATCACCGCCGCCGGTGAGGAGTGCGCTGACCAGTTTGTCCCCTTCATCAAGTTTGATGGCAATGATGCCACGGGTCTTGGCGTTGGAGAATTCCCCCACCGCGACCTTCTTGACCACCCCGCGGGCAGTGCCCATAAAGAGGTAGGGCCCCTGCCCTTCGGCTTCGGCGAATTCCTTGAGGGCCACGATGGCGGTAATATCCTCATTTGGAGAAACCGTAAGGAGGCTCTTGATATGGGCTCCCTTACTGGTCCGGGTGCCTTCGGGGAGCTCGTGGACCTTCATCCAGTAGGCCTTGCCCGCATTGGTGATAAACATGATGTATTCGTGGGTGTTGGCGACAAAAATCTGCTCTACAAAATCTTCTTCCGCAAGCTTTGCGCCGACCACACCCTTGCCGCCCCGGCCCTGGTTCTTATACGCAGAAACAGGCACCCGCTTGACGTAGCCCAGGTTGGAAATAAGGATCATCATCTCCTCTTTCTTGATGAGGTCTTCGATGTTGA
>BOAV01000167.1 GCA_026002045.1 Spirochaetia bacterium
GGCCCGGATGGTCGATTCCGCCACATGGGTTGAGGAAATGCAGCGGCCGGAAACAAGCAAATTATCCATCTTTACCGGAACCAGGGTCCGGTAGGGGATATTATAGGAGCGGGTGTCATTCGGCCCCAGGGTAACCAAAATGTGGCCCTTGTAGCCTTCACCGTCAAGGGCGCCGTCCCCGGTCATGTCCCCGTCGGGGGCCAGCATGTCGTACATCCGGGGGAATACGCAGATGGTATCCTCAAAGGATCTATTGGCCTCAATATCTTCCCTGGTTAGGGTGTACTTACCTTCGATGCGGCGGCTGTCCCGGAAACCCAGTTCCGGCGCTATGGAGGAAATTTCAATGTTTTCAAAGCCGCTCAGATTTTCCTTTAACCATTTAACCACCTGTTTGATATACTGGCGGCACTCGATTTCGCCCTTGGTCAGATCGATATTGCTGGTGGGGTCGATCATGTAGGAACAGGGATAATTCACCCCCCCAATCTGGCCGCCCCTGGTGAGCCTGCCGAAGATCATCTCCCGACGCTTGCAGTCCAGGTGTATTTTCCCCGCGTCATAATCTTTCTGGAACTGCCGGTCTATGGCCTTGAATATATCCTGATCCACCGGACCCTTGCCGAAGTATTTGGCGTCCACCCCGGCAAGGCGGAAATTCAGGGTGCCCGGCTGGCAGCAGCCGTCCTTGTCCCGGCCCTGTTTAAAAGGAATCCCCGCGGCATAGGCCACATCCCCGTCTCCGGTAGCATCGATAACAACCCCGGCATTGATCGCCATGGGGCCGTTTTTTGTCTGTATAATCACCGCCTTGATATGGTTGTTTTCGATAACCACGTCATTTACAAAGGAATAAAACAGTACCCTTACCCTTTCCTTTGCCATAAATTCATCAAGAAAGATTTTGAGATATTCACCGCAGAACCGGAAGGGCGCATAGTCCCGTATTTCATCGCTGCGGCCGTACTGGGCCTTATAGGCGTCTTCGATCTCCTTATACAGGCCATAAATGGAGAATTGGGTGCCGTTTAAAAACCAGTTACAGGTTTCCACATAGGCGGAAGTGATATTGCCCCCCAGGAAGGCCCTTTTTTCCAGCAATAATACCCGCGCCCCGGTCCGGGCGGCGGAAACTGCGGCGCCGAGCCCCGCAGGCCCCCCGCCGACTACCAGCACATCAACCTGTTCCTTAACTTCAAGCTCTTTGGCGGTGATAACAACTTTCATGGTTCCTCCTGAGAGGATAGTTTATACCTGTTCGGGGAATAAAAAAATATGAAAATAGTTAAACATTATGACTTCCGCATCGGCAAATCAGTATGCGGCGAAGGGCACAATCTCCGTCACCTGAAAGCGGAACCGGGCGGATGCCGCCCATTGACCGCCCTCCATCCGGTATTGGGGGAATGCGGCAAGGCAGATGAAACCTGATACTTCCCTGGGCCGGTTCCGCTCGTCCTGGCGGAGCATGGCCCGGACTGCGGTGCGGGCGGCGTCTTTCAGGACATCCTGCCTGATGCTCATCCAATCACCGTTTCCCCCCAATGGGCCGCCGTGACCGACGGCCTGCAGGTTCCGCACGGTATCGGAGCGCCATATCGCGGTGCGGCGCTTCTGCGCATCGGTCAGCCGGTAATCGGTCCAGAGGTGGAACCGCATATCCCGCAGTTGGGCGTCGGTGGCAAAGAGGCCGGGATCGCCCCAGGGAATGCTGCCCAGGGGCGTAAGTTCAAATTCTTCCGCAATGCCCCGCGCCCGCTCACCGATATCGTAATGAAAGGACCAGCCGTAGATCATGGCGGAGTAAAACATCGCCGCCTCTTCCAGTGCCCGCCTGTGGAGGGCCTCTGTGTCCAGGGGATACTTTTCCTCCACAGCGAGACCGTAAATCGGCTCCATATCTATCCGTACCTCCCCCCTCAGAATCTCTGCGTCATGGTCGGGGTAAAAATCCTGTGAAAAAACAGGCGGTATTACGAGGATGATTAGGCTGAACAGAAAAATACGGATCATACCTTGATTATCGGAATATTAGGGGCAAAAAAAGACAATAGTATCTTTACGGTTTAAGTGTAGGCTTATTTCTTGATAATATCAGTATCCGGCTTGATGACCCCATCAAATATTTCCCCAACCTGCGCCGGCACAAGATCATGAAGGTTTATCAATCCCGGCGCCCATGCAATATGCTGGATTTTTGACGAAAAAATTTTCTCTCCGCCATGAACCTCAATATCATCCGAGGTACTTACCTCTTTGGGGCTGATTACTATGGCGATGTTGAACATTCCCGTACCAACCCATGGCTTACCGTCTGGTTTTTTGAGGTCCACGGTAACTAAGGGTTCTCCATTGACCAGGGCATCCCCTTTAGCTACATAACCGGCCTTTGCGCTTGTCCCGGTTGAAAGCATGATGAAGATTTTATACGCTTGGGCGCCGTTTTTTACTTCACGGGGGATATTGGTTATCTGCACCTGCCCGGCATCATCCGCCACTCCGGGGGCGGTGAAAACCGCCATGTTCAAGAAGACCGCCGTACCGAACCAGAGAGGGGTTATTTTTCTCCGCATTTTCTTTATCTCCGCCGCCCCAGCCCAAAGGGCAGCCGGATGGGCCGCTGCCGCAGGGCCTCCGAAATATTGAAGCAGTAGTCGCCGACCTTTTCGACACGGCGGACCACATCAATAAAGAGAAGCTCTGTCTTTACATCCTCACCGGCCTCGATGCGCTTGCGGCCCATTTTTCGCAGCTTGTCCCGGGCCTTGTCGATGGCGTTTTCCAGTTCACGGGCATAGCGGGACTGCTCTAAGCTGAGGGTCTGACCCAGGGCTCCCCGCACAAAGGTGAGGAATTCCTCAACCTGCTGCACATAGGGGGCAAGGGCCTCAAGCTCCTTTTCCTTAAAGAGAAGGTCTTTTTTAACGCTCCGGTCAAGGAGCATGCTCACGCTGTAACAGTCGTCGGTCATGTCTTCCAAATCCGATATGATCCGCAAAAGCTGATAGACCTTTTCCTCCGACTGGCGGCCCAGGGACTGGCGGGTACATTCGATAAGAAACCGGGTAAGCTCCACCCGCATTTCGTCGGCGTATTCTTCCTTCTCGGTCATTTCCGCCACCAGGGCGTTTACCTGCGTTTCCTTGTCGTCGGCTGTTCCCAGGGATTGCAGGGCGGCGCTGACCCTGGCGAACATGCCGGATGCCAAAGCGGCCATGTCCCGGATTTCCTTTTCCGCCCGGATGATGTTCAGCTCCGGGGTGTTCTGCAGGGCGCCGGAGGTATATT
>BOAV01000168.1 GCA_026002045.1 Spirochaetia bacterium
ATCTTCTTTTCTTCCGAATTTTAACATAAAAAATAAATCGATAGCATTTTCTTCTATAAAATGATTTAATTCTTCTGTGGTCTGATAAAGTAAAACAGTAAATTTATTTTGAAATTTTATCAATACTTTATCATCAAGGACTTTATCGTAGGGTATGGCAACAAATGAAGTATTATTTAATATATTTTCATTTCCGATTGCATAATCATACATAGCCACTTCAGTACCACGTTCGCCAAGGGTATTTGAGTGAAATAAAATATTCATATTAACCTCTTAGTATAAATTAGCATTCGTCTTTCTTCTCAGTAATTTTCGAAGCTTAAACACATCAAGAAAAAGATGTATCAAAAAACGAGTGAGCCCAACTTTGTTGGTAAATGGCATTTCTACACAATCGGGATACTGTGCATAAAAAACTTCCGGGTATTTAAAATCCTTTGCAAAAGCATAATCCCAACCGGTAAACATCTTCCGTAGTCTTGAATATACATTGGCATCCATCCGCGAGGATCTTTTAATGTATGATGCATGAAAATAATAGTGATCCATCACAACCGTTTTGTATATATTATTTTGTACTTCCCTGTCATCCCTATCGAAATATCCTTCTATGCCATAATAACCGCCGCAATGGACTCCCGGGATGCTTTTGGAATAAAAGCGTAGATTGATTGCACCTGATATATCATTTATATTATAGACATCCCTTTTAAAATCACGATAATGAAATATATCTCCTGCGCAATTATAGAATTTCTGCGCTACCAATAAGGCATCCTTGTCGTTATTTATGATTTCTATTGCCTCTTTAATACCATCGTTCCACCATATTTCATCACCATCAAGAACAAAAAACCAATCCGTATCTGTACGCTCCACCTGCTCCTGCCGTAAAGCGGCAAATTGATACCTGTCTGCAATACCGCGTTTTTCAAATATTATCTTTTCCGCAAACCTCCTGTCAGCGTTAATTATGGATTCTATTATTTTTACCGTGTTATCGTTTGAACCGGTATCAAATATTAGAAACTTGTCTATATGTTCGATTACGGACATGATGGCAAACCAAACATATTTATCTTCATTTTTTACAACCATGTGGGCGGTTATTGTTTTCATATCAATACCCTTTATTTTTCATTTAATAACACTTTAAATAAAATACATTTATCATGAAAAGTATAATATGGAGAAAAGAAGCGGATTACTGCCAATAATAAAACAACATACTTTATCATTAAGTATTTTGTTTTGGTATTATATTTCCGTGCATAATGCATAAAACTTTCTTCTTCGATTATCATTTTTTTTATTTTTATTTTTGATGAAGCGCTTTCAAGGTGAATTATTTTGGGGCCATTAATAATGTATGATTCGTAATTTAGAAGCCTTGCCCTTCGGCAAAGGTCCTCATCCTCATAATACATGAAAAAATTTTCATCAAATCCATGAAGCTGCCGGAACACATTGGCGGCAATAAAAAGATCCGCGCCGATGATAAAATCGACCCTGGCCGGCAGGTTATGCGAAGATATTACCCTGTCATTTTTGAAAATAAATTTGATTTTATGTAACACCGGAAAGGATGAATAGGATAATCTGGCAATTCCCCGCAGCGGAGTTGTATAATTTTCAAAACTATGGATTATCTTATTTGATTTATCAACTAAATAACCGCCCAGAAGAGAGACGCCGTTCCCATCCGCAAATTCATAAAAATAAAACAGGGCGTTATTTTCCAATAATGTATCGGAGTTAAGGAAAAAAAGATATTTACCCGCAGATACTTTCGCGCCCTTATTATTGGCGGCGCCGAAGCCGATATTTGCATTATTTTCGATCAGGATAACCTTTGGAAAGGCTGATTTTACCATTTCAACCGAACCGTCGGTTGAACCGTTGTCAGAAACGATAACCTCAAATTCAATCTGTTTTGTTTGTTTGTATATCGAAGTAAGGCAATTAAAAAGCAATTCTTTTGTATTATAATTGACTATGATTATTGAAACATCCATTTATTCTACAATTTCTTATTCACCGCGAAGTCGAATAAGTATTTTTATCATTCAAGACTATTCGCTTTATTCCGTCTTTTAGTGATCGCACGTTAAGGTTGGACAAAAAGCCCAGAGATATACAGGCATCCAAAACAAAGGTATCACTCAATTTTCCATTTCCTTTTCAATTATTTTTTGTCTTATGAAATCCCCGGAAGATAATTTTCCATCACTAAACATCCCCACGAGTTCATTTACATTTGGTTTGTTTTTCAAAGGTGATAATACTATATTACCATTTTCTTCAAAAATTTTTATTTTCTCGGAATGAACATAAGAAAATATAGTTTCCGGCAATATTTCCCTATCAATTATCATGCTTTCCATAATCCAAATTTTTTTGCAAGCTCCCCTGGTATATGATTTTTTATACGTTTTCAACAAATTCTGCCAACCAATTGCACATAACTCAAAATTTGAGCTATATGAATATCTTTTAATTCCTTTATATAAATAAGAAGAATTTAACCACGGACCACACTAACAACACGGACAAAAAGGCAACGAATCAAAGCAAAAGTCCGTGCTCTCCCCTGCGCAAGCGGGTTCTTGTGTGGTTTATTTTCTTCGGTTTTCCGCTAAGTATACGCCTATGGGGTATGTACCCATATCAATAATACTTGGTAATATTACAAAGTATTTTATATAAAAATGACCACTTGTGCTCAGGATATTCCAGAATTTCGTGGATATCTTTTTTTAATAATTTTGAAACGATAGAAAAACTTTTATCATACTTCATTAGGGATAACATGCCCAATCTCTGCCAATTTATACCACCTGTTTGAATATCTTCCCGTAAAGAAATATTAGCCTCCCAACGATAACTACCAAGTTTTTTCTTGTAGACATAGAAATTATATTTTTTTTGAAAATAAAACAGCAAAATACCAATCGCCTACGGGAAAGTATTATTACACCTTAAAGCCTTAATATTTCGTTTTTTCAACAAAATCCCGGAAACTATCTCAATATAATTATCGTATAGCAGATCGTCATCGTGCAATAAGGCTGCCCATTTTGTTTTAGCTAAAACCATACACCTGTTTAAGTTTCCAAATAAAGACAACCTTTCTTTATTTTTATAATAGACGATGAATTATTCTTAT